>NZ_JAAGLX010000043.1:0-70845 GCF_010548325.1 Streptomyces sp. SID13666
CCCCGCAGGACCGGCTGCGGCAGGCGAAGGACCGCCGCCCGCAGCTGCCCCCGGGCCCGCGTGCGCCCGAGCTGCCGCTGCTGGAGCGCGAAGAGGAACGGGAGCGGCTCGTCCGGTTGCTCGGCCGCGGCGGCTCCGTGGGGGTCGCCCGCCCCTCCGGCGCCGGCCGCCGCGGCAGCCACGCCCGCGGCCACCACCCCGGCCCCCGCCAAGCCGGCCGCCGCTCCCGCGAAGGCAGCGGCAGCCCCGGCCAAGGCCGCGGAACCGGCAGCGGCTGCCGATGGACCGGAGTACGTCACGCTGCGCGGCCCGTCGGCCGCCGTCGCGAAGAACATGAACGCCAGCCTCGAACTGCCGACGGCGACCAGCGTTCGCGCGATTCCCGTGAAGCTGCTGTTCGACAACCGCATCGTCATCAACAACCACCTCAAGCGCGCCCGGGGCGGGAAGGTCTCCTTCACGCACCTCATCGGGTACGCGATGGTGCAGGCCCTCAAGGCCATGCCGACGATGAACCACTCCTTCACGGAGAAGGACGGCAAGCCGACGCTGGTCAAGCCGGCCCACGTCAACCTGGGCCTGGCCATCGACCTGGTGAAGCCCAACGGCGACCGCCAGCTGGTCGTCGCGGCCATCAAGAAGGCCGAGACGCTCAACTTCTTCGAGTTCTGGCAGGCGTACGAGGACATCGTCCGCCGCGCCCGCGCGAACAAGCTGACGATGGACGACTTCACCGGCGTCACCGCGTCGCTGACCAACCCCGGCGGCATCGGCACCGTGCACTCCGTGCCGCGGCTGATGCCCGGCCAGGGTCTGATCCTCGGCGTCGGCGCGATGGACTACCCGGCGGAGTTCCAGGGCACGTCGCAGGACACCCTGAACAAGCTCGGCATCTCCAAGGTCATGACGCTGACCAGCACCTACGACCACCGGGTCATCCAGGGTGCGGCGTCCGGCGAGTTCCTGCGCCAGATGAGCCTGCTCCTGCTCGGCGAGAACGGCTTCTTCGACGACATCTTCGAGTCGCTGCGGATCCCGTACGAGCCGGTTCGCTGGCGGACCGACATCGACACCGCGCACGACGACGACGTCACCAAGGCCGCGCGGGTCTTCGAGCTGATCCACTCCTACCGGGTCCGCGGCCACGTCATGGCCGACACCGACCCGCTGGAGTACCGCCAGCGCAAGCACCCGGACCTGGACGTCCTGGAGCACGGCCTCACCCTGTGGGACCTGGAGCGCGAGTTCGCGGTCGGCGGGTTCGCCGGCAAGTCGCTGATGAAGCTCCGCGACATCCTCGGTGTGCTGCGCGACTCGTACTGCCGCACCGTCGGCGTCGAGTTCATGCACATCCAGGACCCGAAGCAGCGCCGGTGGATCCAGGACCGCGTCGAGCGGTCGCACACCAAGCCGGAGCGCGACGAGCAGCTGCGGATCCTGCGCCGGCTGAACGCGGCCGAAGCGTTCGAGACGTTCCTGCAGACCAAGTACGTCGGCCAGAAGCGGTTCTCGCTGGAGGGCGGCGAGTCCGTCATCCCGCTGCTCGACGCCGTCATCGACGCGGCCGCCGAGTCGCGTCTGGACGAGGTCGTCATCGGCATGGCCCACCGTGGCCGGCTGAACGTGCTGGCGAACATCGTCGGCAAGTCGTACGCGCAGATCTTCCGCGAGTTCGAGGGCAACCTCGACCCGAAGTCGATGCACGGCTCCGGCGACGTCAAGTACCACCTGGGCGCTCAGGGCACCTTCACCGGTCTGGACGGCGAGCAGATCACCGTCTCGCTGGCGGCGAACCCCTCGCACCTGGAGGCCGTCGACCCGATCGTCGAGGGCATCGCGCGCGCCAAGCAGGACATCATCAACAAGGCGGGCACCGACTTCACCGTCATGCCGGTCGCGCTGCACGGCGACGCGGCCTTCGCCGGCCAGGGCGTCGTCGCGGAGACGCTGAACATGTCGCAGCTGCGCGGCTACCGCACCGGCGGCACCGTGCACATCGTGATCAACAACCAGGTCGGCTTCACCGCCGCCCCGGCCGCGTCGCGCTCGTCGATGTACTGCACCGACGTCGCCCGCATGATCGAGGCGCCGATCTTCCACGTGAACGGCGACGACCCGGAGGCCGTGGTCCGCGTCGCGCGGCTGGCCTTCGAGTTCCGCCAGACGTTCAACAAGGACGTCGTGATCGACCTGGTCTGCTACCGCCGCCGCGGTCACAACGAGGCCGACAACCCGTCGTTCACCCAGCCCCTGATGTACGACCTGATCGACAAGAAGCGCTCGGTGCGCAAGCTCTACACCGAGTCCCTCATCGGCCGGGGCGACATCACCCTGGAAGAGGCCGAGCAGGCCCTGCAGGACTACCAGGGCCAGCTGGAGAAGGTCTTCACCGAGGTCCGCGAGGCCGCCTCCACCCCCGCCGCCACCGAAATGCCGGTGCCGACGCAGGAGTTCCCGGTCAAGCTGGACACGGCGATCAGCCAGGAGACCATCAAGCGGATCGCCGCCGCCCAGGTCAACATCCCGGACCGGATCACCGTCCACCCGCGCCTGCTGCCGCAGCTGCAGCGCCGCGCGGCCAGCGTCGAGGACGGCACGATCGACTGGGCGATGGGCGAGACCCTCGCCGTCGGCTCGCTGCTCATGGAGGGCACCCCGGTCCGGCTCGCCGGCCAGGACTCCCGCCGTGGCACGTTCGGCCAGCGGCACGCCGTGCTGGTCGACCGGGAGACCGGCGAGGACTACACCCCGCTGCTCTACCTCTCCGAGGACCAGGCCCGTTACAACGTCTACGACTCGCTGCTCAGCGAGTACGCGGCGATGGGCTTCGAGTACGGCTACTCGCTGGCCCGGCCCGAGGCGCTGGTGATGTGGGAGGCGCAGTTCGGTGACTTCGTCAACGGCGCGCAGACCGTCGTCGACGAGTTCATCTCCTCCGCCGAGCAGAAGTGGGGCCAGACGTCCGGCGTCACCCTGCTGCTGCCGCACGGCTACGAGGGACAGGGTCCGGACCACTCCTCGGCCCGCATCGAGCGGTTCCTGGCGATGTGCGCCCAGAACAACATGACGGTCGCCAGCCCCACCACGCCGGCGAACTACTTCCACCTGCTGCGCTGGCAGGTGCACAACCCGCACCACAAGCCGCTCATCGTCTTCACCCCGAAGTCGATGCTGCGACTGAAGGCCGCGAACTCCCGGTCCGAGGACTTCACTTCGGGCGGGTTCCAGCCGGTCATCGGTGACACGACGGTCAGCCCGTCCGCCGTCCGCAAGGTGGTCTTCTGCTCCGGCAAGGTCTACTACGACCTGATCGCGGCACGTGAGGCCAAGGGCGCGAACGAGGTCGCCATCGTCCGGATCGAGCGGCTCTACCCGCTCCCCGGCAAGGAGATCCAGACCGAGCTGGCGCGGTACACCGGTGCCCAGAAGTACGTGTGGGCGCAGGACGAGCCGGCCAACCAGGGTGCGTGGCCGTTCATCGCGCTGAACCTGATCGACCACCTGGACCTGGTGCTGGGCGCCGCTCCCGACAACGCCGACCGACTGCGCCGGGTTTCCCGCCCGTCGTCCTCGTCGCCGGCCGTCGGCTCCGCCAAGCGCCACCAGGCCGAGCAGGAGTCCCTGGTCAACGAGGTCTTCGAGATCTGACCACGGGCGCACGACACCACGTGCGACAAGGGCCGGGCCCAGGCGGTGCGCTAGGTGCCCTGGGGCTCGAAGTCCCAGAACGGCCGGGTGCGGGACCGGGCGGAGACGGTGTGGACGTGCTGGGCGCCCTGCGTCGCGGACAGCGAGGCGAGCGCCTCCTCCTCGATCTTCTCCGCCTCCTGGATCTTGCGCAGCGCCCGCAGGTCGGCGGCGAGCGCGATCCGGGCGGAGAGCGTCAGCGGGTGGGTGGCGCCCAGGGAGACCGCGGCGCGCGCCGATGTGTCGCGGCTGAGTTCGGCCGCCCCTTCGGGATCACCGGAGAAGTTGCGGGTGGCGGTGGCGTTCAGTGCGCAGCCCAGCGTCCAGGGATGGTCCGGGCCGACCGCCTCGTTCATCCCCGTGAGCGCCTCCTCGATCAGTTCCTGGGCCTGTTGGCGCTCACCCGCCGCGCGCAGCACGAGCCCGTTGTTGCCGAGGCAGCCCAGCACATACGGGTGTACGGGGCCGAGAGTGGCGCGGTAGCGCCGGGCGACACCCTCGCCGACGCCGCGTGCGCGGTCCAGGTCGCCGTGTTCGCGTGCCACACAGGAGTAGCTGGAGGCGACCATGAGCGTCAGGGGGTGGTTCTCGCCCAGCACCCGCTCCACTCGTTCCAGCAGCCGGGCCAGCAGCACCGGGGCGCGGCGTTCACCCGTCCGGTACTGGCCCATGATGAGGGTGTGTTCGGCCCGCAGGGTCTGCGGGTTGTCGACGCCCATGACGTCGCGGTGGGTACGGACGCTGCGTTCCTGTACCGAGACGGACTCGTCGTACCGTCCGAGCAGCCGCAGGTCCCAGGCGTAGTTGATCTCGGAGAAGAGCGTCCAGGAGTGCCGCGGGCGCAGCGCGTCGCGACGGATGTCGAGGGTCTGCCGGTCGAGTTCGAGCGCCTCCTGGTAGCGGCCGAGCAGCCGCACCGAGACGGCGAGGTTGTTGCGGGCGCTGAGGGTGCGCGAATCGCGGTCCCCGACGAGTTCGAGATAGCCCTCCAGCACCAGCCGGGACACCTCGTGCGCCTCGTCGTACCGGGCGAGGCCGCGCAGGGACGCGGCCAGGCCGGTGGCGCCGCGCAGCAGGTCGAGGTCCTGCTGCCCGCGCTCCTCCCGCAGATGGTCCACGGCGATCCGGCAGATCGACTCGGCCTTCTCGTAACTGCCGGTCGCGTGCAGGAGGTTGGCGTAGTGCCGGGTGATGTCCCAGATACGGGGGTGGAACTCCCCGAGCAGTTCCTTCCAGGCGGCGAGCCCGCGTTCCGCCAGCTTGAGCCCGGAGGTGTACTCGCCCGACAGGTACATGTACCGGAGCGAGTTGAGCACCAGCTGCTGGATGTCCGGGTCGGTGCTCTCCAGCACCCCCGCCGCCTTCAGGTGCGGCGTGATCTCCGCGTACCGCGGCCACAGCCGGGTGTCGGTGGGCCGCCCCGGGTCGGCGGCGGCCAGCGCGCGGCGCACCACCACGGCGTACTCGCGCCGGTCGGCCTCGGACATGCCGTCGCGCACCGTCTGGTGGACCATGCGGTGCATGTGCAGGATCTCGGAGCCGCCGCCCGGATCGTCGGACCCCACGTCGTGCGACTCGCGGCGGACCACCGAGTACTGGACGAGCTTGGCCGTGGCGTCGTTCCAGCGCAGCGGATCGTTCATCAACCCGACGAGCTGCTCGGGAAGGTCACGTACCGGCAGTTCGCGCAGCAGCCGGACCGGAATGGGACCGGGCGCGAAGAAGACGCACATCCGCAGCAGGTCGATGGAGGCGGGCTCGGTGTCCCGCAGCTGGTTGAGCAGTATCGACCAGGCGGTCTGGAAGGTCATCGGGAAGTCGGCGGCGACCTTGAGGCCGGCCTCGGAGTTGTTCCCGGTGCTCAGCAGCCCGATGTACTCGTCCACCGACATGGTGGAGTCGCTCAGCCAGCCGGCCGTCTGGTCGAGCAGCAGCGGCAGGTCCTCCAGCGCCTCCGCGAGCCGGTCGGCGTCGGTGTCGTCGAGCCTGTCGGCCCGGCGGCGGACGAAGGCGACGCTCTCGTCGCGGCTGTAGACGGGGACCTCCATCAGGGCGGTGTTGTGTTCGCCCCAGGCCCGGTTCTGCGAGGTGATCAGCACATGCCCGGGTCCGCTGGGCAGCAGGTCCGCGATGTCCCCGACCTGGTCGGCGCCGTCCAGTACGAGCAGCCAGCGGGAGTACGGGTTGCCTCGGCGCAACGCGTCGAGCACGGCGCGCAGCCGCTCGCCGTACTCGGGCCCGGTGGTGAGGCCGAGGGCCGGGGCGAGTTCGGCCAGCCGCTGGCGCAGGGTGCCGCGCTGGTCGGCGGGGACCCACCACACCGCGTCGTACTCGGAACCGAAGCGGTAGACGTACTCGGCGGCGATCTGGGTCTTGCCGACGCCGGACATGCCGAGCAGTGTCACGACGGCGGCGCCGTGTTCGGCCTGCTGCAGCCGGTGATAGATGCTGCCGAGCAGGTTCTCCCGGCCGGTGAACCGGATGTTGCGGCGCGGGACGCCGCCCCAGACCCGCGGCTGGTCGGCGGGGAAGCGGGGGCCGGAGCGGGCCGGGTTCTCCTCCAGGGGAGCGGTGTCGACGGTACCGAGCCGTGCCAGCAGCCGGCGTTCGGCCTCATGCGCGCCGATGCCCCACAGCGAGGAGGCGCTGAGCGCGGCGGTCGCGGTCGGGAGCGCGGCGTTGGTGACGGAGACCGCGGCGAAGCGGTCGGTGTTCGTCGCGACGACGGCGCGCAGCGCCTGGTTCCACTCCTCGTGGGTGCGCGGGCCCAACTGGAAGTACCAGTCGCTGAGAATGACGAGGATGCGTCCCTCGGCGAGCAACAGGTCTTCGAGCGCCTGCTCGATCGTGGTCCCCGGGGGCGGGTCGAACCGCTCGAAGGCGACCCGGTGCCCCTGCCGTTCGAGACGCGAGCCGATCCACGCGGCCCAGGCCCGGTTGAATCCCGCGAAACTGATGGTGACGGGCTGCCTTTCGGCCGTTGCCGCCGACTTCCGCACTACGGCCATGCGACCGTCTCCCTCGTGATGCGAACGAACGTACGGCCTCGACGGACCGTCAGATCCCTTAGCTGGGAACATACACCGGTGATTCCCCTCCCGAGGTTCGCCTCCACCACATCCCGCGGGCGGTCTCCACATACGCACTCGCGCGGGCCAAGTGCCCCTCGGGCGGGGGATGATCCTTCAATCGGGTGAGCTGTCGGACCATGGCGTTGACGAACACTCTTCCCTCGGGCGTGAGGCTCCGCGATCCGGCCAGCGCGGGCAGTGCGGCGCCGACCTGTTCGCGGCAGCGGGAGTGTTCGGCCCACGCCTTGTCGCGTTCCGCGGCGTCCTTGGTGTCCCTGGCGAACAGCTGCCAGTACTCGGCGAGTGCCAGATGGGAGTACGCGCCCTGCAGCAGCCCGTCGAAGGGCCGCGGATCGGGCCGCCAGGGGGCCCAGTACCGTCGCTGGGCATCCGCCGTATGGAGCGGTACAAGGTCGGCGAGAGCACCGAGTTTGGCGTGCTGCAGTTCATGGACGAGCGTCGCGGCGAGATACCCGGGGCTCTGCGGGATGCTGCTGAGCACGGCGCCGAAAGCCTCGCGGCGGGTCCCGCTGCGGGACACACCGCTGGTGTGCGACCCCGCACCGGGCGACGGGAGCAGCGGCACGAAGCACTCCAGCAGATCCGCCACCTCGGCGGGACGCGTCTCCCCGCCGAGGTGCAGCACGGCCATGGCGCCCGCCCAGGCGTGCTGCCACTGGTCGGACTCGGCGGGCGTCAGCCGGTCGCCGGCCCGCGGGCAGTGCCGTTCCAGTCCGCTGCCCTGCGTCCGGAACGGGTCGATCTCGTCGAGCAGGACCGGCCGCGGTCCACCGGTGAGGACCCGCAACGGGAACCAGCGCGGATCGTCCGACCGCCAGCTCCCGTCGGGGCCGCGGCGGATCACGGCAGGGGCGTCCCCCTGCGGAGTGACCGTCAGCACGTCCCCGTCGAAGAGGAGTTCAACGGTTCCGAACGCCTGCTGACCGCCTCCGCCGGTCGCGCTCAGCGCCCCCAGAGTGGGCAGTGGCAGCGCACCGTCCTCGTCGTCGAGCCGGAGGGCGAACGGCACACCGGCGCGTACCGCGGCGGCCGCCGCGAGGGCGCCGAGGTAGGCCAGCTCGTGGGTGAGTGCCGGTCCGTGCCCCCCGGTGCCGAGCCGGAGCAGGCAGCGGCGGACCCAGGGGCCGACGAGGGGGTAGAACAGCACACGCCGCGTCGCGTCCCGGTCGAACCGGTCGGCGGCCTCCAACAGCGCCCAGTGCCGGCGGAACACGGGCGCGGCCGGGCCGCGGTGCTGTGCGACCGCGTCGGACAGGGCGCGGAGCTGGAGCAGCCGCAGCCGGTGCTGGCCCGCCGCGAGAAGGGCGAGCTCCGCACGCCCGCCGTGGGTGCCGCCGAGTTCCCGGAGCAGGGCGTCGGAGACGCGGCCGGCCGCACCGGAGAGGATCCCTGTGGTCATGCCGCGGCCGCCTCGGCCAGCCGATCCGCGACATGCCGGATCAGCCGCTGGAGATCGGCGCAATATACGGACGGATGGCGGAAGCCCTCGCCGTCGACATATCGGTGGGCGTAGTTGCCGCCGCCGCACACCTGGACCAGCGGGCACCGGCGGCACTGCCCGGCCAGCGCGGCGAGCCCGCCCTGGCGGGCGGCGACACCCGGGTGTGCGAGTGCCTCGTCGAACGTGTGGTGGAAGACGTCGAGCCCGGTGGCGGCGGCGCCCTCGTAGGCGGACTTGAGCGAGTCCACCTGCTCGATGCTGCCGTCGGTCTCCACCACCACGGCGTCGAACGCCCGCAGCCCCAGCGATTCGGTGGCCGCCGGGACGCCGAGGAGCAGCGCGAGGCACTCCTCGAAGATCCGCACCCGGATCCGGCGGCGGTCGGACCGCCACCACTGGTCGAAGACGGTGCACAGCCAGTCGCCGTACGGGGACGGCCGCTCGGCCGGCGCGGGCAGGCCTGGCGGCGGCACACTCCAGTTTCCGTGCGGGAGGAGGAAGTCCACCGCCGGCGGCGAGAAGTCGAGCAGCGACCCGTAGACCTCGGCGGGGTCGGAGGCGAGGTCGACGACACAGAGCACGCCCGCGTAGCTCCCCCGGTGCCGGTCCTCGGCGAGCAACCGCAGCCCGCGGGCGGCGGCCCGCCAGGACGGACGGCCCGCGTGGTCCACTCGCGCCAGGTTGTGGCCGGGCAGCCCGCCGTCGAGACTCACCCCGACCCGGATCCGGTGCGCGGCCAGCGTCCGCAGCCGGTCGTCGTCGAGCAGCGTGCCGTTGGTCTGGACGGTGCCGTGCACGGCACAGTCCACGGGCACCGCGGCCCGCACCCGGTCGACGACGGCGCCGAGCGCTTCGGTCTCGGCGAGCAGCGGTTCGCCGCCGTGCAGGACGACCGCGATGGCGGTGAGCCCGTGCGCGGCGGCGTGTTCGGCGATCCGGGCGGCGGTGGCGTCGAGCACCGGTGCGGCGGGGGTAGCGGGACGGTGCCGCCAGCCGCTGTCCGGGCCCGCGTAGAGATAGCAGTAGCGGCAAGCGAGGTTACAGCGGCCGTTCATCTTGAGGATGAACTGGCGGAAGGGGACCGCACGTGGACCGTCCGGTCCTGCCGGTTCCCGCGACGTCACCGGTCCTTCCGTGGCCTGCCTCACAGCATGTCCCCTGTCCCCCGGTCCGTGGCGGAACCTTCCTTCTCTCGCGGCAGCACAAACCCCGGTGCGGCGGCATTGTCCGGATCGGCCTGCGATCCGACCGAAACCGGGCGGGGCACCAGGGCGAAGGAGCCGGGCGGCCGCGCGTTCAGAAAGCGCTGTTGAATGCCCAAAGGGTCTCGGACGGCTCACCCAGCCGGGTCCGCAGGCCCTCCAGCACCTCGGACAGCACGGGATGGTCCAGTTCCCGCAGCGTCTCCAGATCCAGGTCCAGCAGATCCGGCAGTCCGTCCGGATCTGCCGCCGTTCCGGTACGCTCCGCGTTATTTTCCTGACCCATCGTCACACCACCCTCAATTCCCCGCAGTTGGGGCCCATCTGGGATGCCCGCCCATCGGGTGGGCAAAACCCCCGGCACGGCGTCGGGAACGCCGCGCCTACCGTCCGCCGCCCAGAGCGGCCAGCCGTTCCGCCGTCCAGTCGGCGTCCCGTCCGCCACCGTCCGGGAGTCTGCGCCACTCCTCCAAGGCCGCCCGGTACGCCTCCCGCGCGGCCCGCGGCCGTTGCGCCGCCTCGTACACCACACCGCGCCGGTGGTGCGCCTCGGCGGTCAGCCGCACCGCCGGGGCCGGGTCGGCCGACCCCTCCTCGGCAGCCCTGGCCGTCTCGGCCGCCCTGCGGAAGGCGTCCGCCGCCTGGTCCAGTCGGTCGGATCCCCCGGTGTGCCGGAAGTTCAGCCGGTTCGCCTCACCCAGCTCCAGCCAGGCGCGGGCCCGCACCAGCGGAGCGCCGCCGTTCCGGGCCGCGAGCCCGAAGATGTGCTCGGCCTCGCGGAGGTCGACCAGGTCCTGACTCGTCCGGTACCGCAGCAACAACGCCCGGCCCAGCATCATCAGCCGCTGGGTGAGCCGGGGGTGACCGGCCGGGGACTGCATCCGGCAGTCCCGCAGCACCCGGATCGCACGGGAGACGAACGCCGCCCCGCCCGCCAGTTCCGCCCGCTGGAGCAGGACCGTGCCCCACTCCTCCATCAACTCGCCGTACTCGGGCCGGTCCCGCATCATCTGGTGGCCCGCATCCTGGAACCGGTCGGCCGCCTCGTCCAGATCCGACGGCGGCCCGCCCGCCGCATACCGGTGCACCCAGAGCCGGGCCGACCGGACCAGCACCTCGGCCCGGAGTATCCGCTCCCTGACGTCCTCCAGCGTCCGCGCCACCAGCCGGCCGGCCTGCTCCAGCCGGTCGCCCGCCAGCAGCAGTGCGTCGATCAGCAGCAGCTGAACCCGGACCCTGTCCTCGATCGGCGCCTGTTCCGCGGCCAGCGCTGCGCGGGCGTACTCCAGCGACCCGGCGGCCTGCGCGGCGTACACCCGGGAGCGCTCGGCATCGTCACCCGTCCCGGCCAGCATCAACAGCGCCCGCCCGCGGGCCAGCGAAAGGCCGGCCGGCTGGGGGACGTCCTCCCCGGACCGGGGATGCCCGTCCGAGTACGCCTCCAGCATGCCGATGGTCTCCTGCAACGGCCCGGTCTCACCGCTGAGCCGCCACTGCTCCTCCAGCGCCTCGGCCCGCTCCAGGGTGATCCGCAGCGTCTCGTCCGGCTCCAGCCCGGCGCCCGCGCCGGCCGCCGTGAACTCCCGGTCGGCGCGCCGCAGCAGCTCCAGCGCGGCCTGCCGCTGGCCGAGCGCCCGCAGGTCGGAGGCGGCCGCGTGCAGCACCCGGGCCAGCACGGCGCGGGCCCGCACCGCACCGGGCGAAGCGACCGCGATCTCCGCGGCCTCCTGCGCCTCGCGCAGCAGACCGGCCTCGCCCTGCAGCCGCCACAGCCGCAGCAGGTTCTGCGCCAGCTCGCCCCACAGCTCGGGATCGGCCGCGGTCGGCAGCGCGGCGGCCGCCGCCCGGCGGAGCAGTTGTACGGCGTCCAGCAGGCTCTGCACCATGCCGTCGGACTCGAAGCGCCCGACGAGCACCCTGGCCCGTTCCAGCGCCGCCTGCGAACGGGGAGCGCCGGTGCCCTCGACACCGATCTGCTCGGTCACGTCCGTCAGCGGGATGAAGCGTTCCAGCACCTTCGCCGCCACCTGGGCGAAGGGCTGCGCGGCCCGCCGGGCCGAGTCCTCCGCACCGCCGTCCAGCGCCGGTATCCGTCCCGGCACGGCTCCGCCGCCACGGCCGTCCGCCAGCTGGGCGATGGCCAGCGCCGGGAAGTTGGGGCCGCCGAGCCCGAAGCGCTGCTCGACGTACTCGGAGCAGTGCTTGAGCACCAGCAGTGCCTCGTCCCGCCCCAACGGGCCCAGCAGGACGTCCTGGACGCCCTCGGCGAACGCGTACCACTGCGCCGGCGGACGTGCCGCGGGCACCTCGCCGATCACGGTGCCGTACGCGGGGGTGTCCAGCACTGTTCCGTACGGGGGCGTCTCCGTTCCAGGACCGCCGGAGCCGCCCGAGCCGGCCCGGGTGAGCAGCCCGCTGAGCAGCACCTCGGAGAGTTCCGCGGGTCCGGAGTCGGGCAGCATCGTGCGCTGCACCAGCTGCATCACCGGCAGATAGAGCGGGGCCGCGGCCACGTACACCGCGAGCTGCGCAGCGCCCGGGGAGGCGGCGGACCGGAACCGGGCGACGAGCTCGGCCGGGGCCAGCGGTCTGCGCGGCCGGGACGGCGGTGCGGCCGGCTGGTCGGCGCGCACCCAGCCCACCGCGGCCGGCACCGGTCCGGTACCGGTGCCCGACAGCAGCCGCGCCCACGCGCCCAGCGCGGCGGCGGTCGGCGGCAGCACCGGGACCGGGACCATGCCGGGTCGCTCCAGCGCGCCCTCCCCCTCGAAGTGCAGCGTCGCCGACTGTCCGGGGCCCTGCCCGCGCATCAGCAGCCCGTACGAGGTCGGCAGCCGGGTACGGGACCACAGCCGCTGCGGCAGCGGCTGCAGTACGGCGACGGGCGCGTGCCGGGACAGCCGGTGCAGCAGCCGGTGCGCCTCGCCGCTGCGCCACAGCGGGCCGGCGCAGTCGCTGACGAGCACCGTCACCTGACGTCCCGTCGGGTCGTTGAGCTGGTCCGCGGAGCGCAGCCCGGCGGCGCCGGGTTCGAAGCGGCGGCTCACCGCGGCGCCGCCGTCCGGAGTCTGGTGCAGATACTGCACATGGACGTCACGGAAGGCGCCCAACTGGCCGAAGACCTGCTGGAACTCGCCGAGCATGCGTTCCCACACGTACATCGACGACGAGGCGTCCATCAGCAGCTGCAGCGAGGCGTCGCCCCGCGAGATGCTGCGGAAGACCGGCATCAGCAGACCGCCGGCCCGCGCGCTGCGCTCCGCCGTCGCCGACTCGTCCAGCTCGCTGCGGATCGGCGGTGCGGTGCTGTGGTAGCGCTGCAACGGGCGCAGCGCCCGCTGCAGTTCCAGCAGCCCCGGCAGTGCGGGTGCCTCGGGCACGCCGATGGAGAAGGCGCCGCCCGGCAGCGGGGAGCCCCGTCCGCCACCGGCCGTACGGTCCCGGTCCCCCGGATACAGCGCGATGCTGCCCCCGGGCAGACCGCCGCCGGGATGGCCGGATCCCGCCCCCGGATCGTCGGGACGGTCCCCCGCGTCGGCCGCCGGGTCCGCCGGCCGGTCCACGGTGTCCACCGCGGCCGTCCCGGTCGCCCGGTCCGCCGGGCGCGGGCCGTCGGCCCACTCACCGGGCTCCGCGCCGGCCCCGGCGGGCTGCGACCAGCGCGCCAGCCAGACGGCGTCGGCCAGTTCACCCAGGTCCGGGTCGAGCCCCGCCCCGCGCAGCCGCTCGATGATCTCCGCGAGCGGATCACGGCGCGGCCGCGGAGGCGGCGACGGAGGCGGCTGGGCCTCGGGTGGCGGGGAGGGGGGAGGCGCTGTCACACCCTCACCTCGGCCGGTCGAGTCGCTGGATGAGCATGTCGGCGAGCCGGTCGCGGGACGGCGGCGCGGCGTGGTGCGTGAGGTAGATCGCGTTCAACAGCTGGTCGGCGGCGAGGAGTTCGCTGCGCGAGCGCTCCAGGAACCGGGTGATCAGATCGTCGCCGATCCTGGCCGCCTCGGTCCCCAGATGCGCCCGGACCACGGTGGCCAGCTGTTTGTGGTCGGGCTGCCCCAGTTCGAGATGGATGCAGCGCCGCAGCAGCGGCGCCGGGAAGTCGCGCTCGCCGTTGCTGGTGAGCACGACGAAGGGGAAGGCCCGGCAGCCGACCCGGCCGTCCTCGACCGTCACCTTCGTACTGTCGTCGGTGAGCACCTCGACCCGCGGCTCGCGCTCGGCGAGCCGTTCGAGCTCGGGGATCGCGAACTCGCCCTCCTCCAGCACGTTCAGCAGGTCATTGGGAAGATCGATATCGCTCTTGTCCAGTTCGTCCACGAGCAGGACGCGGGGCCGCGCCGTCGGCAGCAGCGCCGTGCCCAGCGGGCCCAGCCGGATGTAGCTGCCGATGCCGCCGGGCGTCTGGGCCCGGCCGCTCGCCGCGATCTGGGTGTCCTGGAGCCGCGCGATGGCGTCGTAGCGGTAGAGGCCGTCCTGCAGCGTGGTGCGGCTGACGATGGGCCAGCGCAGCACCCGTCCGAGACCGAGCTCGTACGCGACGGCATGCGCCAGCGTGCTCTTGCCGGTGCCGGGACTGCCGGTGACCAGCAGCGGACGGCGCAGGTACAGCGCGGCGTTGACGATCTCCAGCTCTTCCGGACTGGGCCGGTGCAGCTGCGCCATGTGCCGGTACGCGCCGAGCCTGCGGGTCGAGGCGCTGTCCGTGCCGGGGCCGGGCTCGACGAGGGGGCCGCCGTCGAAATCCCGCCACGGCGGCGGATCGGGCAGCGCACTGATCCCGTCGTGCGGCTCCCCGGCACCCCGGTAGATCAGCCACTCGTTCTCTTCGTTGCCGTCGGTCCCGGCATTCCCGTCGGGCCGCGCGTTGATGTCAGGCACTACATGCTCCTCGTCGCTCGTACGTCGATGGCAGGAGCGCAGACCACGTATCGACCGTCCCACGGAGTGGGGGCGGAACATAAGGGGTGTGTTCGGCCGGTCATGGCGTCTCCAGCGGCTGATCGGTGCCGGGCAGCGGGCGGGTCGGGTCGTCGTACAGCAGGATCAGTCCCTTGGAGATGTAGGCCTCGGGCTCGCGGCGGGCGAGATCGGCACGCAGCTTACGCACCGCCTCCGGCAGCCGGTCCGCCTGCGCGGCGGCGGCGACCGCGTGTTCCACCCCCCGGTGGAAATCGGTGCAGACCAGGTCCCGTTCGGCCCGTTCGCGGCGCCAGAGGACCACTCCGTACCCGGCGTTGGTGACCCGGCGCAGGTTCACGGGGCCGTCCTCGGCGTCCGAGGCCCGGCACAGCGCCGGCACCGAGTACAGGCCCCGGGAGCGCAGTTCGTCGTCCGAGGGGACCGGCGCCGGCTCCCCGGCGTCGCAGTCCAGCACCACCGGCTCCATCGGCCCGGCCTGCACCCGCTTCCAGCGGGCCCGCCGCAGGGCCGCGTCCTCGCCGACCTCCTCCGGGTCGTACTCCGGGTCGGCCCGGCGCACCACGACCGGACGCTGCTCCCCCAGCGTCGTCCCGTCCGCCGGTATCCGCCAGGTCTCCACCGGCAGTTCGAGCAGCGCTCTGACCACCGCCACCTGCAGGACCGCCCGGCGGTCCGGCTCGTCGCAGCGGCGGAACGCCTCGGCGAGCGGGGCGCTCAGCCGCACCGGCAGTTCGCCGAGGCGGGTGCCTTCCGCACCCTCGGCCACCGGCCGGACGTCGCCCGCCGCGTCCACGATGGCGATCCGCCAGTCGTAGCTGTCCCGTTCCCAGCCGCGGCGGTCGATCTCCAGCAGCACCGAGGGGTGCGAGACCGCCTCACGGGCGGGCGGACCGCCGGCGCCCGGGACCCGCACACCGGACGGGCCGGGGTCCGTCCTGCGGTCGTTGACCCGGGCGAGCCATTCGCGGCCCAGCTCGTTGCGGAAACCGCGCGACAGGTCCCGTTCGCTCGCGGCGACGGCCGCCGCCCAGTTCCACAGCCGGCGCTCGGCGCCGTGCGCCGCCTCGTACGGTCGCTCCGCCGTCGCCGCATGGACGCAGTAGCGCAGCACCGTCTCCAACTCGCTCTGCCCGCGCCGCAGTTCGTAGAGCAGCCCGAGCCCGTCGCGCCAGCCGCGCGGCGCCAGCGGCAGGTTCTCGCAGGGCTGGCCGCGCAGTTCGTTGACCGTCGCCAGCAGGCTCAACGTGCTGACCGGTGGCGGGAGTTCGGCGAGCAGTCCGAGCAGTTCGGTGCGCATCCCGGGCGAAAGGGCGCGCCCGGGGGTGGCGCCCATCAGGTTGTGGGCGTCGGTCCAGGTCGTGACGTTGGTGTCGGCGCGCCGGTGGCGGTCGGCGTGATGCCGGTCGTGGGCGTGCACCACCCGCTGGAAGAGGTCGTCGGACTCGGCGCCGACCGGCCCCTGCGGCAGCGGCAGCCCGCGTAACTGCACGACGGATATGGCCAGTCCGCCGTCCTGGCCGCCGCGCCGGGCCTTGAGCACGCCGATCACCTCGCCACGGGCGAGGTCGACGACCGGGCCGCCGGAGGCGCCCGACGGGATCTCGTCCTCGTTGCCGAGGCGGAGCTTGCCGTCCTTGCCCAGCTCGCCGCGGATCGTGCACCGGCCGCTGACGTCCTCGACCTCGCCGTCCACCTCCATGCAGCCGAAGAAGGCGACTTCCTTGCGGGTGAAGACCTTCGAGGTGCGCTCGGTGAGCCAGACACAGGCGTGCGGCACCGGTTCCAGCAGCCGGATCAGCGCCAGGTCGGGGGCGGGCCACAGCCCCGGTCCGGGATTCGCCGCCGGTTCGGCCCATTCGACGCGGCCGCGGACCGTGCGCCCGTCGAAGGTGACGCCGACCTCGCGCCCACCGTCAGCCACCGCGCCTCCCTCGCCCCGGAGCGCCACATGGGCGCAGGTGAGCACCCAGTTGGGGGCGACGAAGAAGCCGCTGCCCCATGGGCGGACGGCGACGTCCCCGGCGGACGGACCGCCGGACCCGTCCGGGGCATACCCGGACGGAGGGGCATGAACACGTACGGTGGCGGCTCTCACCAGGGGCGCCAGGGTCTCGAAGGGATCCGAGTCCTCGTCCTGTGCGTCCTGTGCGCCCCCATACCCCCCTGTCACGCCGCGCCACCCCCCGTTCGGCCAGCAGTAACGAAAGGCTAGCGGCCTGCGAGGACCCGCGCGAGGGAGTGTCGGAATGCTGCCTATCCTTGCCTGGAATGTCCCACCGTCCCCGTGTCGCGGTGTCCGTGTGCACCGGTGACCCCTGCTTGGAGCTATGGAGCATCCCGTGTACTTCACCGATCGCGGTATCGAGGAGCTGGAGAGCCGGCGCGGCGAGGAGGAGGTCACCTTCGAGTGGCTCGCCTCCCGGCTGCGCGAGTTCGTCGACCTCAATCCCGACTTCGAGATCCCCGTGGAGCGGCTGGCCACCTGGCTGGCCCGGCTGGACGACGAGGACGACGACGAGGAGTGACGGCCCGCGCGGGCGCCGCACCGGCGCCCGTCGACACCGCTCGGGGACGGCTCGAGTACGGCTCAGGGCCGCGGAACAGGCCGCTTGACTTCTCCAGTACGCGATATATCGTGTCTATCAAGAGACGCGATATGTTGCGTTGCCTGACGTACCACCGAGGAGGGTCGACATGAGCGGCACGTCGGAATGGACCGTGACGGAACCACACAAGCTCGTCTTCGACGCGCAGGTCGACACGGTGCGCGTGCGCATCGTCGGCGGCGCGGTGAACGTCGTCGGTGTCGAGGAGGGCCCGGCCCGGCTGGAGGTCAGTGAGCTCGACGGACCGCCGCTGCTCGTCAGCCTCAAGGGCGGCGTCCTCACCGTCGGCTATGACGACCTGCCCTGGAAGGGCTTCCTCAAGTGGCTCGGCGGCAAGGGCTGGGAGCGGCACGCGGTCGTCTCGCTCGCCGTGCCGCAGCGCACCCGCGTCGAGGTCGGCGTGGTCGGCGCCAGCGCGGTGATCTCCGGCATCTCCGAAGCCACCCAGGTACGCGGGGTCAACGGGGACGTCACCCTGGTCGGCGTGGCCGGCTCGGTCAGCGCCAACACCATCTCGGGCAACGTCGAGGCCCAGGCGGTCTCCGGCGACCTGCACATCAACACCGTCTCCGGCGACCTGACCGTCGTCGAGGGCAGCGGCGCGCGCATCAAGGCCGACTCCGTCAGCGGCAACATGGTGCTCGACCTGGCCCCCGTCGAGACGCCCCCGGGCGCCGACGTCCGGCTGAACACCGTCTCCGGCGAGATCGCCATCCGCATCCCGGATCCCGCGAACGCCGAGGTCGACGCCAACACCGCCAGCGGCGCCGTGTCCTGCGCCTTCGAGGACCTGCGGGTCACCGGCCAGTGGGGCGCCAAGCGCATCACCGGACGGGTCGGCACCGGCGGCGCCCATCTGAAAGCCACCACCGTCTCGGGCGCCATCGCGCTGCTGCGCCGCCCACCGGTCGACGACGAGCCGGCCGGCGCGCTGACCGACGGGACCCCCTCACTCCGGAAGGACATCTGACATGGCCCCCGTCTTCGCCCACGGCCGCCTGCGGCTGTACCTCCTCAAGCTCCTGGACGAGGCCCCGCGCCACGGCTACGAGGTCATCCGGCTGCTGGAGGAGCGTTTCCACGGCCTCTACGCGCCCTCCGCCGGCACCGTCTACCCGCGGCTGGCCAAGCTGGAGAAGGAGGGCCTGGTCACCCACAGCACCGAGGGCGGCCGCAAGGTGTACTCCATCTCCGACGCCGGCCGCGCCGAACTGGCCGCCAGGGCCGATGAGATCGCCGACCTGGAGAACGAGATCCGCGAATCGGTCTCGACGCTGGCCGCCGAGATCCGCGAGGACGTCCGCGGCGCCGCCGGTGATCTGCGCCGGGAGATCCGGGCCGCGGCGCAGGAGGCTCGCAACTCCCCCGCGGGCAACGGTGTCGGCACCGACTTCCGCGCCATGAAGCAGGAGTGGAAGGACCAGGCCCGCCGCGCCAAGGAGGAGAGCCGCCGGGCCAAGGAGGATGCGCGCAACGCCCGCCTCCAGGCCAAGGAGGCGCAGGACTTCGCCCGGGTCGAGGTGCAGCGGATCGCCAAGCAGGTGCAGGAGCAGGTGCAGTCCCACGTCCGCGAGGGCGACTGGCAGGGCGGCCTCAAGGAGGGCCTCGCCGAGCTCAACCGCGAACTGGGCGCGCTGGGCCGGGCCACCGGCCATATCTCGACCGCCTGGCCCGGCTACCTGAAGACCGATCCGGACGGCACGACGAGCAGCACCGCTGACGCGGACGCCGCCTCGGCCGAGGTGCCGGCGGACGCGCCCGACTGGGCCAGGGAGAACGACTCCGAGGACGCCGTCGCCGACCCGGGCCGCGAGCTGGAACGCCTCCTGGACCGTTTTCGCGACGACATCCGTGACGCGGCCCGCGACCGGGGCGTGGACGCCGGTCAGCTGCGCGAGACCCGCCGCCATCTGTCGACGGCGGCTGCCCAGATCGGCGCTGTGCTGCGCGGCCGCAAGGACTGACGCGGGGACGACGCGGGGACACGGACAGCGGGCTCCAATTGGTCGGAGCCCGCTGTCCGTCGGCCGTCGTCAGCCCGTCGTCAGCACGATCTTTCCGAACAGCTCGCCGCCCGCCATCCTCTCGAAGCCCTCGCGGGCCCGTTCGAGCGGCAGTACGGAGTCGATCACCGGCCGGACACCGGTGGCCGCGCAGAAGCTGAGCAGATCCTCCAGCTCGTCCTTGGTGCCCATCGTCGAGCCGACGACCTTCAGCTCCAGGAAGAAGATCCGGGTGAGTTCGGCGGCCGGCGGATTCGAGCCGCTCGTGGCGCCCGAGATCACCAGCGTGCCGCCGGGCCTGAGCGACTTCACCGAATGCGACCAGGTGGCGGCGCCCACCGTCTCGATCACCGCGTCGACCCGCCGCGGCAGCCGCGCGCCCGGCTCGAAGGCCTCCTCCGCGCCCAGCTCCACCGCGCGCTCACGCTTGGCCTTGTCCCGGCTCGTCGCGAACACCCGCAGCCCGGCCGCCTTCGCCAGCACGATCGCCGCCGTCGCCACCCCGCCGCCCGCGCCCTGCACCAGGACGGAATCGCCCGGCCGCACGCCCGCGTTGGTGAAGAGCATCCGGTACGCGGTCAGCCACGCGGTCGGCAGACAGGCCGCCTCCTCGAAGGAGAGCTCGGCGGGCTTCGGCAGCACGTTCCAGGCCGGCACCGACACCCGCTCGGCGAACGTCCCCTGGTACCGCTCGGTGAGGATCGAACGCGGCTCGTCCGGTCCGACGCCGTGCCCGGACTGGCCGATGACGGAGTGCAGGACGACCTCGTTGCCGTTCTCGTCGACACCCGCCGCGTCACAGCCGAGGATCATCGGCAGCCGCTCCTGCCCGAGCCCCACCCCGCGCAGCGACCACAGGTCGTGGTGGTTGAGCGACGCGGCCCGCACCGTGACCGTCGTCCACCCCTCCCGGCGTTCCGGCTCCGGGCGTTCCCCCAGCTCCAGGCCGTTCAGCGGCTGGTCACGGTCGATACGTGCGGCATAGGCAGCGAACATGCCCAGAAACTATCGGCGCGATCGACATCCGGTGAAGACCCCGCCGTACGAAGCGACATACGTCACCCTGATCCCGTCACCCCCGGACACGTCACCCCCTGCCCTTGGTGCAACCTCCCGGGCCTCCCAGCGCACTGACACAGTGACGGGCGATCCGCCCACGCGGCACGGGGAGGGGACGACATGCGGCAGGACGGCAGCGCCGGCGGAGGCGACGACGACGCGTTGCACGCGTTCGTCGCCGGCAGACGGTTCGCGCTCTTCCGGAGCGCGTTCCTGCTGTGCGGCAACAGCGACGAGGCCGACGACCTCGTCCAGACGACACTGGTGAAGGTCATCCTGGGCTGGCGCCGGCTGGAGCGCCTCGACAATGTCGAGGCCTACGCCCGCAAGACGCTGGTCAACACCTTCATCGCCTCCCGCCGCCGCTTCTGGCACCGCGAGCAGCCCTACGGCGAACTCCCCGAGCGGATCGGCCCGGAGACCGACACCGACACCGGTGTGGCCGTCCGCGTCGCACTCTCCCGGCTCACGCCGCGGCAGCGTGCCGTGCTCGTCCTGCGGTACTGGGAGGACCTGAGCGTCGAGGCCACCGCCGAGGCGCTCGGCATGCGCGAGAACACCGTCAAGAGCCATACGGCACGCGGGATGGCGGCGCTGCGCGCCGAGATGCGGGAGGAGCGGGTATGAACCAGGACCAAGCGGTCAGAGAGCTGTTGCGGCGGGCCGTCGACGGTCTCGTCCCCGTGCCGAACGGTACGAGCGAGCGGATCTTCGCCCAGGCCCGGAGCATACGGCGGCGGCGCCGGCGGGCCCGGATCGCCGTTTCCGCGCTGGCTCTCGCCGGCGCGGTGACCGCCGGCCTGCTGCTGCCGGGTGCGGTGGACGCACGGCGGGGGCAGATCGCCGCCGGGTACAGCGGGCCGACGCAGACCGCGCTGCTCAGGGAGCTGCTCCCGCCGGAGGTGGGCCGGATCGAACTGAACAGCAAGCCCGGTAGCGGCAAGGACGTCGCGATCGGCGACGGGATGTACCTGGTGGCCAAGGGCGGGAAGTACGGCGAGATCTCGATCCACAATTTCGCTCCGGACGGGTCAGGGGCGCACGACGTCTGTGCCGAATTCGACACGAAGCGCTGGACGGCGGACTGCGGGAAGGTGGAACTGAGCGGCGGCCGCACGTTGTGGACCTGGCGCATCGTGCCCGGCATTCAGTTGTACGACGACGGCACGAAGAGCGTCGCGGGATACTGCGCCGGCCTGGGCCTTCCCGACGGCCGGACGATGTTCATCCAGGTCAACGCCGGCGACTCGCTGTCCGGCCGTCGCTCCGACCCCGCCTGGATGGCCGCGCCACCGTTGACCATGGCGCAGCTCCGCGATCTCGCGCTGCGCCCGGAGCTGCTCGTACCGCTGCCCAAGTCCTGACACCGGCGACGGCGGGCCGGCACCCATGGGTGCCGGCCCACCGTCATTCCTGCCCTGCGACAACCCGCCCGGAGGGCGGTCAGCGGCGGGCGACGCCCTCCGCGCGGGCGGCGGCCGCGACCGCGGCGGTGACCGCCGGGGCGACCCGCTCGTCGAAGGGCGACGGGATGACGCAGTCGGCGCTGAGCTCGTCGGCGACGACGGCGGCCAGCGCCTCGGCGGCGGCGATCTTCATGCCCTCGGTGATGCGCGAGGCGCGCACCTGGAGGGCGCCGGCGAAGATGCCCGGGAACGCCAGGACGTTGTTGATCTGGTTCGGGAAGTCACTGCGGCCGGTGGCGACGACGGCGGCGTACTTGTGTGCGACATCCGGGTGGATCTCCGGCGTCGGGTTGGCCATGGCGAAGATGAAGGCGCCCTTGGCCATGGTGGCCACCGCCTCCTCGCGCACGGTTCCGCCGGACACGCCGATGAAGACGTCGGCTCCGTCCAGAGCGGTCTCCAGCGAACCGGAAAGACCAGCCTTATTGGTGTACGTGGCCAGCTCGCGCTTGACGGAGTTCAGGTCGTCACGGCCGCCGTGCACGATCCCCTTGCGGTCGGTGACGGCGACATCGCCGATTCCCGCCTCGATGAGGATCTTGGCGATCGCGACCCCGGCCGCTCCCGCGCCCGAGATCACCGCGCGCAGCTGGCCCAGCGACCGGTTGGTCAGCTTGGCGGCGTTGCGCAACGCGGCGAGCGTCACGACGGCGGTGCCGTGCTGGTCGTCGTGGAAGACCGGGATGTCGAGGCGCTCCTGCAGCTTCCGCTCGATCTCGAAGCAGCGGGGGGCGGAGATGTCCTCCAGGTTGACGCCGCCGAAGGACGGCGCCATCCGCACCACGGTTTCGACGATCTCGTCCACGTCCGTGCAGGCCAGCGCGATGGGGACCGCGTTGACCCCGCCGAACTGCTTGAAGAGGATCGCCTTGCCCTCCATCACCGGCAGGGAGGCTTCCGGGCCGATGTCACCGAGTCCGAGCACCGCGGTGCCGTCCGTGACCACGGCCACGACGTTGGACTTCCAGGTGTAGTCGTTCACCAGATCGGGCTGCTCGGCAATGGCCGTGCAGACCTTCGCGACACCCGGCGTGTAGGCGAGGGACAGATCGTCCGCATCGCGCACCGGCACGGTCGCGGCCACCTCCATCTTTCCGCCACGGTGCAGGGCGAAGACCGGATCGATGGGAAACGTGTCCGTATCGGTCCGAGGATTGACGATCTCCGCTGCCACAATTGACCCCTTTGTCTGATTTGGTTTCGAGGGTACTACCTCCAGAAATGGAGATAGGCGGGCTCGGCATCGGTACACCCAGGCACTTGAGTGGTCCTGAAGGCACCGGCGCCAGGCATGCCGCACGCATGCCATGGGCCCCGGGATGAGGGGTAAGGATCCGTTCTACCGGAAGACCGATTCCGCTGACGAGTCCTATTCGGTTCCGCCAGCAGGGGGCGAATCGGAAATAACGTCATACAGCGCGGCAAAAGGCCCTAATGGGGAGTAACCGCGGATACTGTGTGCGACTGGTCGGCGTGGCCCCACCGTGGTCCGGCCTTGGTGTGCCGGCCCGGTGAGAGCCCGGGGATCGCCCGTTATCCGATTTTGACACAACTGGACCACTGACTGGGTCTGTCCGGATGGCAAGATGCGCACATCACACCGGGTGGCGACACTCGAATAGGGGTTCCCCACCCACCGTCTTCCCCACTCCGCCCACATTCCGCAGGAGGAACCAGCAATGACCGCACGCACCACCCGTCGCTCGGCCGCCACATCTCGGATCACAGCGGTCGGCGCGATCGCGGTCGCGGGCACCCTGCTGCTCAGCGGCTGTGGCGACCAGACCAAGAAGGACAGCGGCACCGACACCTCGACGAAGTCGAACAGTGCTCCGCTCTTCAACAAGCTCCCCAAGAAGTTCCAGGACGCCGGTGTCATCGAGGTCGGCACCGACGCCACGTACGCCCCGATGGAGCTGAAGCAGAACGGCACCATCGTCGGCGTCGACCCCGACATCGCCGCGGCGCTCGGCAAGCAGCTCGGCGTGACGTTCAAGTTCACCAGCGGCACCTTCGACGGCCTCCTGGCCGCGATGCAGACCGGCCGCTACGGCGTCGTCATGTCCTCCGTCAGCGACACCAAGGCCCGCCAGGAGGGCCTGGACGACAAGGGGCAGAAGACCGGTAAGGGCGTCGACTTCGTCGACTACTTCACCGCGAGCACCGGCATCCTGGTCAAGAAGGGCAACCCGGAGCACATCACCTCCGTCGACGACCTGTGCGGCAAGAAGCTGGCCGTCCAGCGCGGTACGACCTTCGAGGCGGCCGCCAAGGACCTCTCCAAGAAGTGCACGACGGACGGCAAGGGAGCGCTGTCCATCGAGTCCTTCCCGACCGACGCCGAGGCCCAGACCCGCGTCAAGGCCGGCGGAGCGGTCGCCGACCTGAACGACTCCCCGGTCGCCGCGTACATCGCCAAGACCGCGGGCGGCGGCAACGACTTCGAGTCGGTGGCCAACAAGTCCGACGCCGGACCGTTCGGCATCGCCGTGGACAAGAGCAACACGCAGCTGCGCGACGCGATCAAGCTGGCGATGGACGCGATCATCGCCGACGGCAGCTACAAGGCAGCCCTCGACAAGTGGGGCGCCGGCGACGGCGCGATCACCAAGGCCGCGATCAACGGCGGCTCCTGACCCCACGCGCTCCACTGAAGGGCAGTCGCAGTGACTGACAAATTCGATAAGGAACCCGCTGACGCTCCGTCGAGCGGGTCCGCCGGGACCGCCACCGCGGTCCCGGCGGAGGCCATCCGGGCGATCCCCGTACGCCATTACGGGCGCTGGATCAGTGCGGTCGTCGTCGTGGCCGTGCTGGCCGCACTGGTGTTCTCGTTCTCCCAGGGCGATGTGCGCTGGGCGACCGTGCCGGAGAAGCTGTTCGACCACTCCATCCTGACCGGTATGTGGCACACCATCCTCATCAGCGTCCTGTCGATGCTGATGGGGCTGCTGCTCGGTGTGCTCTTCGCCGTCATGCGGCTCTCCAAGAACCCGGTGACAGGCGGCGTCGCCTGGCTCTACATCTGGTTCTTCCGCGGCACCCCGGTCTATGTACAGCTGCTCATCTGGTTCAACCTGGCGCTGATCTTCCCGGTCCTGAACCTCGGCCCGATCTACAAGAACAACATGGTCGACGTCATGACCCCGTTCGTGGCCGCCCTGCTGGGGCTCGGTCTGAACGAGGGCGCCTACATGGCCGAGATCGTGCGGGCCGGCATCCAGTCGGTCGACGAGGGCCAGACCGAGGCGTCGCACGCCCTGGGCATGAAGCAGGGCCAGACCATGCGCCGCGTGGTGCTGCCGCAGGCCATGCGGGTGATCATCCCGCCGAGCGGCAACGAGTTCATCAACATGCTCAAGACGTCCTCGCTGGTCGTCGCCGTCCAGTACCAGGACCTGCTGCGCAGCGCGCAGGACATCGCCGCGAGCTCCTTCGCGACCATGGAGATGTTCTTCGTCGCGTCCATCTGGTACCTCGCCCTGACCAGCGTGTTCAGCGTCGGCCAGTACTACCTGGAACGCCGCTTCGCCCGGGGCTCGCTGCGCAGTCTGCCGCTCACCCCGTGGCAGAAGATCAAGGCGAATCTCAGCACGTTGCGCCGTCCGGAGGTGGCCCGATGACCGTTCAGCCCATGGTCAAGGCCGAGGCCGTCCACAAGTCGTTCGGCCTGGCGCACATCCTCAAGGGGATCGAGCTGGAGGTCGCGCCGCGCGAGGTGTTCTGCCTCGTCGGCCCGTCCGGCTCGGGCAAGTCCACCTTCCTGCGGTGCATCAACCACCTGGAGCAGATCAACGCCGGCCGCCTGTGGGTGGACGGCGAGCTGGTCGGCTACCGGCAGAAGGGCGACAAGCTCTACGAGCTGAAGGACAGCGAGGTCGCGGCGAAGCGGCGGGACATCGGCATGGTGTTCCAGCGCTTCAACCTCTTCCCGCACATGACGGCGATCGAGAACGTCATGGAAGCCCCGATGCAGGTCAAGGGCGAGTCGAAGGCGACCGCCCGGGCCCGCGCGGAGCGGCTGCTCGACCGGGTCGGCCTGGCCGACAAGGCGGCCAACTACCCCTCGCAGCTGTCCGGCGGACAGCAGCAGCGGGTGGCCATCGCCCGCGCGCTGGCGATGGAGCCGAAGCTGATGCTCTTCGACGAGCCGACCTCCGCGCTCGACCCGGAGCTCGTCGGTGACGTCCTCGACGTCATGCGCGGGCTCGCCGAGGACGGCATGACGATGATCGTCGTCACCCATGAGATGGGCTTCGCCCGCGAGGTGGGCGACGCGCTGGTCTTCATGGACGACGGCATCGTCGTCGAGGCGGGGAACCCCCGTGACGTCCTGAACAACCCGCAGCACGACCGCACCAAGGCGTTCCTGTCCAAGGTGCTGTGACCCGAACGGACGAGGCCGGACGGCCGGGCCGCGAGCCCGGCCGTCCGGCCTTCTCCTGTCCGGGGCGGCGCGCGTTGCTCCGCGCGTTATTTCAGGCCGAGCACCAGCGCGTCGGGGACCGAGCGCCAGACGGCGCGGGCCTCGGCGAAGCCGGCGTCGCGGAGCGCCTGGGCGTGCCATTCGACGGAGTGCGGCTCGCCGTCGGCGTGCGAGCCGAAGATCTCGTAGCGCGCGGCGACCGGTCCGGCCAGCAGCTCGTCCTGGCGGGCCAGGTCCCACCACTCGGTCCAGTCCAGCACGCCGTCCGCCTTCTCCCGCGCCATGCGCGCGTGCCGCAGCGCCCGCTCCGCCTCGTTGATCCGGGGCGTGGATTCGTCGGGCGCGTGGTCGGCGTTCATGAAGACCCCGCCGGGCCGCAGGACGCCGGCGACCCGGCCGTACAGCTCGCGCAGCGGATCCGTCCGCAGCCAGTGCAGCGCCGTCGCGGTGAGGACGGCGTCGTACTCCCGGTGCGGGAGCCGGTCGGTCCACCGCGGGTCGCGCAGATCGGCGGTGACGAACTCGATCCGCGACTCGCCCTCGAAGTGCCCCCGGGCGATGGTCAGCAGGGCCGGATCGAGGTCGACGCCGGTGGATCGCGCCTCGGGGAAGCGCCGCAGCACGCGGTCCGAGATACTGCCCGTGCCGCACGCGAGGTCCAGCACCTTGGGCGCGGGCCCGACCAATGCCTCGACCATGTCCAGCATCACCCGGAACCGCTCCTCGCGGTCCGGCAGGTACCACTCCTGCTGGCGGTCCCAGCTCTTCTGCCAGCTCTGCCAGTCCGCGGTGCGCACCGCGGGTGCCGTCGGTGCCGCCGGTGTAACCGTCATCGCCGTCTCCCCAGTTCGTAATACCCTGATAGCTACCTCGACCATTACTGAGCCTAGAACGCACGCGTAAGGATCACAAGTGGAACTGGCCTATTACTCGGACTACGCCGTGCGCCTGGTGAACAGCGAGGAGCCGGAACGCGGGACGGACGACCTCACCGGCGTCGACGCCGTCCGCGCGCTCTTCGGCGCCAGCACCCAGGCCGCCGCGCGCAGCACCGACGCCGACGTGCCCCGGCTGCGCGCCGTACGCACCCGGCTGCGCGGGGTCTTCGAGGCCGCCGACGAGGGCGACGAGGTACGCGCCGTGGACCTGCTCAACGCGCTGCTGCTGGAGTTCCCGGTCAGCCCGCAGATCTCCGGGCACGAACACCTCGACGAGACCGGCCGGCCCGACTGGCACATGCACCTCGCCGACCACGCCGCCACCGCCACCGCGGGATACGCCGCCACCGCCTGCATGGGGCTGGCCTTCCAGCTGACCGAACTGGGCGTGGACCGGCTGGGCATCTGCGAGGCGGCCCCCTGCCGCAACGCCTATGTCGACACATCGACCAACAGATCCCGCCGCTACTGCTCCGACCGCTGCGCGACCCGCGCGAACGTGGCGGCCTACCGCGCCCGCAAGCGCCTGGAGAACGAACGGTCCGCGCTCAGCGGCCGCACACAGGACGCCGCCCACGACAGCACCCCGGCCACCGACCTCTGAAGCTCCCGGGGCGGCCGGAACCGCACCAGGGCCCGGGCGAGCACCAAGTCGTCCGGCACCGTGCCGAATACGCTGCTGTCCGCAATCGGCCCGAAGGGATTGTCGGCGAGCACCCACCAGCCGCCCTCACGGCGCTCGACCGCCCGCTTCACGATGAGCAGGTCCTGCTGCAGCGGGTGCCGCAGGACCACGACGTCACCCTCCCGGACGTCCGCCGGGCCGTTGACGTTTCGCACGAACAGCCGATCGCCCTCGTAGAGCGTCGGGACCATCGAAGGACCGGTCACCTCGACCGCGTAGACCGGTCGGACCCGCCGTTCCCGCATGCTGCGCCTCCTCGTCCCTTCCTCCACCAGCCCCAGGGTGACACCAGACTTTTGTCCTAAGCCACATGGGGCACCCGAGAAAACGACTCTCCCAGGGAGTAATCTCCCACCTGGAAAGACGATCACAAGGAAGGACAGCCATGTTCTCTCGCCTGTTCGCGCCCAAGGTTAAGGTCAGCGCCCACTGCGACCTGCCCTGCGGCGTATACGACCCGGCCCAGGCCCGCATCGAGGCCGAGTCGGTCAAGGCCGTCCAGGAGAAGTACCAGGCCAACGAGGACCCGGACTTCCGGACCCGCGCCATCATCATCAAGGAGCAGCGCGCGGAGCTCGCCAAGCACCACATCTCGGTGCTGTGGAGCGACTACTTCAAGCCGCCGCACTTCGAGAAGTACCCGGAGCTGCACCAGCTCATCAACGACGCCCTCAAGGCAGGCAGTGCTGCCAAGGCGTCGAACGACCCGAAGACCGGCGAGAAGCTCCTCGAGCTGATCGCCCGGATCGACACCATCTTCTGGGAGACCAAGAAGGCCTGAGCTCCACCGGGGCCCTCGGCCTGTGACAACACCACGGTCACAGACCATTCGCCCGTACCCGGTCCGCGTTCGCGTACCGGGTACGGGCGTTCTCGCGTTCCGGGTACGGGCGTTCTCGCGTTCCGGGCCCGGGTGTTCAGGCGCGGTCGCTCTCCAGGGCCTGGTGGGTGACGCGCAGGGCGTGGTCGGACTTCTCGTAGGTGCGCTGCGCCACGCAGACGAAGAGGCAGTCGACGACGACCAATTGGCTGATCCGGCTGGCCATCGCGCCGGGCCGGAAGGTCGTCTCGCGGCCCGCCGACGCCAGGACGAAGTCGGCCAGCCGGGCGGCCGACGACTGCGGGTGGTTGGTGATGACGACGGTGGTCGCGCCCTCCGCGGCGGCCCGGCGCAGCGGCTCCAGGACGTCGCGGCTCTCGCCGGAGTGCGACACGGCGAGGAAGACGTCGCCGGGGCCGAGCAGCACCGCGCTGGTCAGCGCGGACTGGGAGTCGCCGTGTGCGTGGCAGGGCCGTCCTATGCGCTGCAGCTTCTGGTGCAGGTCCTGCGCGACCAGCCCGGACGCGCCGACGCCGGCGATGTGCAGCTGGCCGTCGCCGCAGACCGCGAGCACGGCGCCCAGCAACTGCCCCGGATCGAGCTGGGTCTCGGTCTCCAGGACGGCCTGGGACTCGGTGTGCACCAGCTTGGCCATCACTTCCGCGGGTGAGTCCTGCCGGGTGATCCCCGAGGTCAGGGTCGAGCGCGGGGGCTGCCGGGCGGCCGAGGCGGCCAGCGCCAGCCGGAGCTCGGGGTAGCCGGAGAAGCCCAGCGCCCTGGCGGTCCTGACGATCGAGGAGTCGCTGGTGCCGGCCAGCGCGCTCAGTTCGGAGATCGTGCTGCGCGCGACCTGGGCCGGGTCCTCGACGATCAGCCGGGCGATGCGCGCGGAGGCGGGTGTCAGCGAGGGCAGCAGCCCGCGTACCGTCGCGGCGAGCCCGTCGCCGGGCCCGGCCGGGGATTCCCGCTCCCGCTCCAGGCCCGGGCCGCCGGAGAGGTCTGTGCCGTTCGTGCCGTCCGTCTTCACGGGAGAAGAATGCACCGGGGGCGGCCCTTTTCGGGAGCTTCTTCCGCGGCCCGGGGGACTTGTGAGGCCATTGCGGCGGTTTGCGACCCGCGGGCTGCCGACCTCACCCGTGCGGGTGACAATGACGAGGTGACCGCCACCGGCCTGCCGCTCGACGCGCTGCGACCCCGGCTGCCCTCACCGCTGGTCGCGATCGAGGACGCCCGGCTCGCGCGGCACGGCGTCCGGTTGCTGCTGAAGCGGGACGATCTGATCCATCCGGACCTGCCGGGCAACAAATGGCGCAAGCTGCGGCTCAACCTCCAGGCCGCCGCGGACGCCGGCCACGACACCCTGCTGACGTTCGGCGGCGCCTACTCCAACCATCTGCGCGCGACCGCGGCCGCCGGACGGCTGCTCGGCTTCACGACCATCGGCGTCGTACGCGGCGACGAGCTGGCCCGGCGCCCGCTGAACGACTCGCTGGCCCGCGCCGCGGCCGACGGCATGCGGCTGGCCTTCGTCGACCGGACCACGTACCGCCGCAAGGCCGAGCCGGACGTCGCCGAAGAACTGCGGGAGCGCTTCGGCCGCTGCTACGTGGTGCCCGAGGGCGGCAGCAACGCGCTGGCGGCCCAGGGCTGTGCCGAGCTGGGCCGGGAGCTGCGCGGCGAGGCGGACGTCGTCGCGGTGGCCTGCGGGACCGGGGGCACGCTGGCCGGGCTGGCCGCGGGGCTGGCGCCCGGCGGCCAGCGCGCGATCGGCTTCCCGGTCCTCAAGGGCGGCTTCCTCGGCGCCGCCGTCCAGCGGCTGCAGGAGGACGCGTTCGGCGGGCGGACCGGCGACTGGACGCTCGACGAGCGCTTCCACCACGGCGGGTACGCCCGCACCACCCCCGGCCTGGACGCCTTCGCGGCGGACTTCGCCGTCCGGCACGGCCTGGTCCCGGACCGCGTCTACGTGGCGAAGATGCTGCACGGCCTGCTCACCCTGGCGGACGAGGGGGCCTTCTCCCCCGGCACCCGCCTCGCGGCCGTCGTGACCGGATGAGGCATGACCGGATGAGGACGGACAGCACGTGCTGATCGAACGCGCCTACGCGCATGTTCCCGCCACCGACGAGTTCCCGCCCGGCGCCTGGCCCTGGCGGGTCCCCGCCGTCGCCCAGCTGCTCGACGGCGGGCTGCGCTTCACCTCCCCGATCACCTTCCTCGTCGGCGAGAACGGCTCCGGCAAGTCCACCCTCGTCGAGGCGCTCGCGGAGGGCTTCGGCCTGGACTCGTACGGCGGCCGGGCCGGATACAAGTACGCGAGCAACCGCGAGAAGTCCGATCTGGGCCAGCGGATCCGCTTCGACGCCACCCGGTCCGGCCGCCGCATGCTCGACGGCCCCCGCACCCGCCGCAAGGGCTTCTTCCTGCGCGCGGAGACCGCCCTGGACGCCCTGGAGCGCGAGGACGTCGCCGTGCACACCATGAGCCACGGAGAGGGCTTCCTGACGGCCTTCCGCGAGATGTTCCGGCAGCCCGGCCTGTACGTGATGGACGAGCCGGAGGCGGCGCTCTCCTTCACGTCCTGTCTGCACCTGGTGGGCCTGATGCACGAGCTCGCCGGCACCGGCGCCCAGGTGATCTGTGCCACTCACTCACCGCTGCTGACCGCGACCCCGGGCGCCACGATCCTCGAGATCGGCGAGGACGGAGCGCATTCCGCGCGCTGGGAGGACCTGGCGATCGTCGACCACTGGCGCCGGTATCTGACCGATCCCAACGCTTACCTGCGCCACATCATCGGGACGTAACCTGGGCTCATGATCCGAGCCGCCACCCCCGCCGACGTCCCGGCGATCCACGCCATGATCCGCGAACTCGCGGAGTACGAAAAGGCGCTGGAGGAAGCCCGCGCGACGCCGGAGCAACTGCACGACGCCCTTTTCTGCGAGCACCCGGCGATCTTCGCCCTGATCGCGGAGGACGATTCCACGGACGCGCCCGCAGCCGGCACCGAGGACGTATCCGGTGATTCGTCCGGGGACCGCACCGTGGGATTCGCCCTGTGGTTCCGGAATTTCTCCACCTGGACGGGCACACACGGGGTGTACCTGGAGGATCTGTACGTAAAGCCCGAAGCGCGCGGCGGCGGCCACGGCAAGGCACTCCTGGCCGAACTGGCCTCGATCTGCGTCACACGCGGCTACGAGCGCTTCGAATGGGCAGTACTGGACTGGAACGATCCCGCGATCGGCTTCTACCGCTCCATCGGCGCCTTCGGACAGGACGGCTGGACCGTGCAACGACTGACCGGCGAACCGCTCCGCACCCTCGCCGACCTGGCAGTCCACCCGGGCGTGGGCAACGATGCGACATCTCTTTCGAATTGAGACCGCACACCCCTAGCCACGTTGCGTACTCATACGCTTACCATGGGTGACAGTCGTGGGGTGTCGGGCCAGGGCTCACTCATGGCGGCGGCAGTGCTCCGTCCGGGCGACATCAGGGCACAGATCGCGATAGCGTCGCTGGCGAACCAGAGCAATCACTGTGTGCCACCTTGGAGGTGAGGGTGTCCCAGATCGCAGGCGAGCCCGGGACGAAGGACTTCGTTGAGGTCCGGCTGCCCGCGGCGGGGGCCTATCTGTCGGTGTTGCGTACGGCTACGGCCGGACTCGCGGCACGGCTGGACTTCACCCTCGACGAGATCGAAGACCTGCGCATCGCCGTGGACGAGGCGTGCGCGATCCTGCTGCAGCAGGCCGTTCCCGGCAGCGTATTGAGTTGCGTCTTCCGACTCGTCGGAGACGCTCTGTGGGTGAGAGTTTCGGCGCCCACGACCGATGGTCGCGCTCCGGAGCGGGACACCTTCGCCTGGACAGTGCTCTCCGCACTGGCGGGCGAGGTGGATGCCACGGTCGCGGAGGACAAGACCGTCAGCATCAGCCTGCACAAGAAGCGCGGTGCCGGCCCCGGACAGTCGTGAGGTCCCCAGATGCAGGCAGCCCGCAGGCGCGGACCCGAAGCAGGTCAGCGTGTCCCGGTCCCCCGAAGGGCCGGTAACGGTACAACCGTGCACGGAACGGGGAAACGCCATGAGTGCTGATCTTTCCCGGGAGGCAGCTCCCGGACCCCCGGCGGACAGCAGCACGCCCGCGGTGCGGGGCCGTGCCGCCGTACCCGCCCAGGCGTCGCCCGCCGGGGCGGTCGGGCGGTATGCGGCGCGGCAGCACCCCGGGTCCCGTACGGATGGAATGGACGCGGCGGAGCAGGCGGATCCCATGGACCAGCAAGAGCAGCACGACCCGCATGACCGGGCCGGCGCCCGAGCGCTCTTCGTGGAGCTGAGCAAGCTCCCGGACGGCTCACCGGAACGCGCCGAGCTGCGCAATCGGCTGGTGCGTATGCACCTGCCCCTGGTGGAGCACCTGGCGCGGCGTTTCCGCAACCGCGGGGAGCCGCTGGACGACCTCACCCAGGTCGCCACCATCGGTCTGATCAAGTCCGTCGACCGCTTCGACGTGGACCGCGGCGTGGAGTTCTCCACGTACGCGACCCCCACGGTCGTCGGCGAGATCAAACGTCACTTCAGGGACAAGGGCTGGGCGGTCCGCGTCCCCCGCAGGCTCCAGGAGCTGCGGCTGGCCCTCACCACCGCCACCGGAGAGCTCTCCCAGCGCTTCGGCCGGGCGCCGACCGTGCACGAGCTGGCGGTCCAGCTCAAGATCACGGAGGAGGAGGTGCTGGAGGGCCTCGAATCCGCGAACGCCTACAGCACCCTGTCCCTCGACGTTCCGGACACCGACGACGACTCCCCGGCCGTCGCGGACACCCTCGGGGCCATGGACGAGGCGCTCGAAGGCGTCGAGTACCGGGAATCGCTCAAACCGCTCCTGGAGTCGCTGCCGCCCCGGGAGAAGAAGATCCTCATGCTGCGGTTCTTCGGCAACATGACCCAGTCGCAGATCGCCATCGAGGTCGGCATCTCCCAGATGCACGTCTCCCGGCTGCTGGCCCGCACTCTCATGCAGCTCCGCGAGAAGCTCCTCGTCGAGGAGTAGCCCATGACGCCTGCCGGACAGCTTCCTGAGGCGTCCGGCAGGCCCAGGGCGTAGACACTCAGGCCGCAGAGACCTAGGCCTGGCTGCGGTCGCCGATCCCCAGGGCGGCGGTCGTGGCGGGGTGGACGAGCAGGACCAGCCCGGCCAGCGCCATGAGGGCCAGCGCGACGCCGGCCGCGACGAGCGCCGCCGCGCCGTGCACGAGCGTCCAGGCCACCGGCAGCGCCAGCAGCTGGATGATCAGCGCGGGGCCGCGGCTCCAGCGCCGGGCGTGCAGCAGCCCGTACGCCGCCGCCAGCGGGATCGCGCCGAGGGCGAGAACGGTGAGCGCACCCACCACGGCGTTGCGGACGTTGTCGGAGTGACCGGTCAGCGCCAGCACCAGCAGCACGAGCCCGCAGGCCGCGAGGGCGAGCCCTTCGAGGGCCGCGAGGCCCGCGGCGGCGGTCAGCCGGCGCGGTTTGGGTGACGGGGTCGGGGGGATCTGGCTCACACCGGCCAGCGTAGCCCGGTGTACTTATGGGTAGGTACGCTTCCCCTCATGCGCGCACTTCTCGTGGTCAACCCTGCTGCCACCACCACCAGTGCGCGGGTCCGTGACGTTCTGGCCCACGCACTCGCCAGCGATCTGAAGCTGGAAGTGGCCGCCACCGAGTACCGCGGCCACGCCCGGGATCTCGCCCGGCAGGCCGCCGAGGGCGGCGAGATCGAACTGGTCGTCGCGCTGGGCGGTGACGGCACGGTCAACGAAGTGGTCAACGGACTGCTGCACAACGGACCCGATCCCGACCGGCTGCCGCAGCTGGCCGTGGTCCCCGGCGGCTCGACCAATGTCTTCGCGCGCGCCCTGGGACTGCCCAATGACGCCGTCGAGGCGACCGGGGCACTGCTGGACGCCCTGCACGACCAGTCGTCGCGCACGGTCGGCCTGGGACTGGTGAGCGGCACGCCCGGTACGGAGGACGAGGGAGTGCCCTCGCGCTGGTTCACCTTCTGCGCCGGGCTGGGTTTCGACGCCGGCGTGGTCGGCCGGGTCGAACAGCAGCGGGATCAGGGGAAGCGCTCGACGCACGCGCTCTACATGCGCCAGGTGATGCGCCAGTTCCTGGCGGAGACGCACCGGCGGGGCGGTTCGATCACGCTGGAGCGCCCGGACGAGGACCCGGTCACCGGGCTGGTGCTGGCCATAGTCTGCAACACCGCCCCCTGGACCTACCTGGGCAATCGCCCGGTGTACGCGTCCCCCGAGGCCTCCTTCGACACCGGCCTCGACCTGCTCGGAGTCTCGAAGATGTCGACGACGTCAGCGATGCGTTACGCCACGCAACTGCTGCGTTCGACCCCCGATCGAGGCCCGCACGGTAAGCATGTGGCGTCCGTCCACGACCTGACGGACTTCACCTTGCATTCGCAGGCTCCACTCCCGTTCCAGGTGGACGGCGACCACCTGGGGCTGCGAACCAGCGCAACCTTCACAGGCGTACGCCGTGCACTGCGTGTGATTGTGTAAGCGGAAGAGCCCAAAGTCCTTTTACTCGAACGTTTAGGCTGCCCTGCACCCCATGGAAGTACGGCTGTGATGCAGGCGACACCGAGGAATCAAAAAAAACTTTCCTGAAGGGGTTGTATCCGCAGCCCAGGTTTGCGAGTCTCTACATGGCGATCGGGACGGCCAACAACCGGAGTCCCTTGAGAGCCCGAATCCACCACCTCACACCAGCGGGACTGCACCAGGTAACTGGGCGTAGTGCCGTGCCCTGTGAGGGGATTCGTGAAAGCGTTCACATTCACAAGCAACGTGCTTGTCACAAAGGAGTTGGAGCAGCCATGGACTGGCGTCATCGCGCCGTTTGCCGCGAGGAAGACCCGGAACTCTTCTTCCCCATCGGCAACACCGGTCCTGCGCTGCTGCAGATCGAGGAAGCCAAGGCCGTCTGCCGCCGCTGCCCCGTCATGGAGCAGTGCCTGCAGTGGGCGCTGGAGAGCGGCCAGGACGCAGGCGTCTGGGGTGGCCTCAGCGAGGACGAGCGTCGCGCAATGAAGCGCCGCGCCGCCCGCAACAGGGCCCGCAACGCCAGCGTCTGACGCCCCCGCTTTACCCCCGAGCCGCAGCGCGCAGCACCCGAATTCGTACGCGCAGCACACAGCATCCAGTAAGCCCCGACCGCCTGGCGGTCGGGGCTTACTGCTGTTCTCCCCCGACCACCGGCACCGGAATTACGCCTCGGCCGGAAGTTCCAGTACGACCCTGGTGCCGCCCTCCGGCGCCGGGACCATGTCGAACGTGCCGGACAGTTCGCCGACCACCAGGGTGCGGACGATCTGCAGTCCCAGATTTCCTGCGCGCTGCGGGTTGAAGCCCTCCGGCAGCCCGCGGCCGTTGTCCTGGACGGTGATGATCAGCTTGTCGCGGCCGGCCGTCGCCCCCACCTCGACCGTGCCGCTCTCCCCCGGGCCGAAGCCGTGCTCCAGAGCGTTCTGCAGCAGTTCGGTGAGAACCATCGCCAGCGGGGTGGCGACCTCGGCGGTCAGGATGCCGAAGCGCCCGGTGCGGCGGGCCGTGACGCGGCCGGGTGAGATCTCGGCGACCATCGAGAGCACCCGGTCGGCGATGTCGTCGAACTCGACGCGCTCGTCCAGGTTCTGGGAGAGCGTCTCGTGCACGATCGCGATCGAGCCGACCCGGCGGACCGCTTCCTCCAGCGCCTCGCGCGCCTTGTCGGAATCCATCCGGCGGGCCTGCAGCCGCAGCAGTGCGGCGACGGTCTGCAGATTGTTCTTCACCCGGTGGTGGATCTCCCGGATGGTGGCGTCCTTGGTCATCAACTCGCGTTCGCGGCGCCGCAGCTCGGTGACATCGCGCAGCAGGACGAGTGAGCCGATGTGGGTGCCCTTGGGCCGCAGCGGGATGGTGCGCAGCTGGATGACGCCGTCGCCACCCTCGACCTCGGCCTCACGGGGCGCCCAGCCGCTGGCGAGTTTGACCATCGCCTCGTCCACCGGGCCGCGGGCGGGGGCGAGTTCGGCGGTGGTCGCGCCGAGGTGCAGTCCGACGATGTCGGCGGCGAGGCCCAGCCGGTGGTACGCGGAGAGCGCGTTGGGACTGGCGTACTGCACGATGCCGTCCGCGTCGAGCCGGATCAGACCGTCGCCGGCGCGCGGCGCCGCGTCCATGTCGACCTGCTCGGCGGGGAACGGGAAGGAGCCGGCGGCGATCATCTGCGCCAGGTCCGAGGCGCTCTGCAGATAGGTGAGCTCGAGCCGGCTGGGGGTGCGGACGGTCAGCAGGTTGGTGTTGCGGGCGATCACGCCCAGCACCCGGCCCTCGCGGCGGACCGGGATCGACTCGACCCGGACCGGGACCTCGTCACGCCATTCGGGGTCGCCCTCACGGACGATCCGGCCCTCGTCCAGCGCCGCGTCCAGCATGGGACGGCGGCCGCGCGGCACCAGATGGCCGACCATGTCGTCCTGGTACGAGGTCGGTCCGGTGTTCGGCCGCATCTGGGCGACCGAGACATAGCGTGTGCCGTCCAGGGTGGGCACCCACAGGACGAGGTCGGCGAAGGACAGGTCGGAGAGCAGCTGCCACTCGGAGACCAGCAGGTGGAGCCATTCGAGATCGGAGTCGTCGAGGCCGGTGTGCTGGCGTACGAGGTCGTTCATGGAGGGCACGTCTGCGAGCGTACAGGCCAATTCGCGCCATCCGTGCCGGGCCTTTTTTCCACCGATGGCCGCGATTCCATGGACAAGGGCGAATGGTCTAGTCCACAATGGACCGAACAGACCTCCATCCTCCCCGCACAGGAGGGTGGATCGAGGCCAGGCGTTCTCTGCCCTGACTACGCCGTGGCCTCACCGGTCGGCCCTAACGGGCCACGGGGAACCGCACACCCCGTCGGCCACGGCGTCGACAGCAGCTCCGGGCTGCGGTGCTGGAAGGGCTGAGGGTCCCTTCCCGGCGCCGCGGCCCGTGGCGTTTTCCGGGCACCGGCCCCGTTCCCGCCGGCGCCCGCTCCCTCCCCGCACACACGCGGAAGGCCCCGTCGCAGCACGCGACGGGGCCTTTCCCGTTCCACACGGCCGGGGCCGCGGTCAGTGCGTTTCCGTCACCTTGGCGAGGGCGCGCGGGGCGTCCGGGTCCTGGCCGCGGGCGATGGTGACCTCGTAGGCCAGCATCTGCAGCGGCAGGATCTCCAGGATCGGCTGGACCTCCTCGGCGACCCCCTTCGTCGGCAGGGCGAAGCCCGCTGAGGCGGCGTCCACCTGGGCCTGCGGGCCGATGACCACCAGGTCCGCGCCCCGGCCGCGCAGCCGGTCCAGGACCGGCTGGAGGGCCTCTCCGCCCCTGCCCTCGGTGACGATGGCGATCACCGGCGAGATGTTGTCGACCATGGCCAGCGGGCCGTGCAGCAGATCCGCGCCCGAGTACGCCAGGGCCGGGATGTAGCTGGTCTCCATCAGCTTCAGCGCGGCCTCCCGCGCGGTCGGGTAGCCGTAGCCGCGGGAGGTGATGACCATGCGCTCCGCGAAGCGGTAGCGGCCGGCCAGCGCCTTGACCTCGGCGCCGCGCGCCAGGATCCCCTCGGCCAGTTCCGGCAGCACCTCGGCGGCGGAGCCGTCACCACCGCGCAGGCCCTCCACGAACAGGTACAGGGCCAGCAGCTCGGCGGTGTACGTCTTGGTCGCCGGGAGCGCCTTCTCCGGTCCTGCCAGCACGTCGATGTGGAACTCGGAGACCTCGGCGAGCGGGGACTCCGGGTTGTTCGTCACCGCGACGGTGATCGCACCGGCCTCGCGGGCCGCCCGGGTGGAGGCCACCAGGTCGGGCGAGCCACCGGACTGGCTGACGGTGATGACCAGGCAGTCCGTGAGGTCCGGCGTCGCGCCGTACGCGGTGGTGGTCGACATCGAGGTCAGCCCCGCGGGCTTCCCGAGCAGCACCTCGATCAGGTACTTCGCGTACAGCGCCGCGTTGTCGGACGTACCGCGGGCGGTGAGCAGCACGAAGCGCGGGTTGCGCGCCGCGACCTTCGCGGCGACCGCGCGGATCCGCGGCGCACCCCGCTCCAGGATGCGCCGCAGTACGGCGGGCTGCTCGGCCATCTCGCCGGACATGATCCGGCCCGGTATCAGAATCTTCCGGTCCGGCGTCGGGGCGGACATGCGGTGGGCCTCCAGGCTGTTGCGAATCTCCTCCGCGCCGGTCAGACCCCGGCTTCCTTGCCGGCGATGACCTCCGCGGCTGCTCGCCCGCACACACGGGCAGCGCCATGGGTCGCGATGTGCAGCGCGCCGGAGGGCGGCGCCTGGGGCACCCCCATCTCCACCACGACCGTGTCGGGCCGGGCGGCGAGCAGGGCGTCCAGAGCGTCGGCCATCCACGCGTGGCGGTGCACGTCGCGGACCACTGCGACGATCCTACGGTCGGACGCGGACTGCAGCACTTTCGCGCAGAGGGCGTCCGCCCCGCCGGCCTCGGCGTCCGCCGCGCGGAAGGTGCCGGTCACGGTGCCGGGCAGCAGCCGCTCCAGTTCCGCGGCCACCCCCCAGGGCGTCTCGGCGCCGACCGCGATGTTCGCGACCGGGGTGAAGGCGGCCACGTACGGCGCGGTCGCGATCGGTACGTACTCCTCCGTACGGGTCACCCGCACGGCCCGGCGGGCCGCGATGAGGCCGACCTCGGGGTCGGGTGCGGTCCCCTCCGCCGCACCCGACCGCTCGGCCGTCCATGCCGCGAGCGACCGCACCCGGGCGGCGGCGTCGGCAAGCCGCTCCTCGGGCAGATCGCCGTCGCGCACCGCACGCACGATGGCGTCGCGGAGCCGCAGCACGGTCTCCTCGTCGGCGAGACCTCCGCCGACACAGATGGCGTCGGCACCGGCCAGCAGCGCCATGACGGTGCCGCGCTCGATGCCGTACGTCGCCGCGATGGCCTGCATCTCGATGCCGTCGGTGACGATGAGTCCGTCGTAACCGAGGCCGCCCTCCGCGGCGGGCGCGCGCAGCAGCCCGTTGAGCGCGCTGGGGCTGAGCGTGGCAGGCCGGTCCGGGTCGAGGGCCGGCACCAGGATGTGGGCGCTCATCACGGCCTTGGTCCCGGCTGCGACGGCGGCCCGGAACGGCACCAGTTCACGGTCCTGCAGGGTCTGCAGGCCGACCTCGATGTTGGGCATCGAGTGGTGCGAGTCGACGGCCGTGTCGCCGTGGCCGGGGAAGTGCTTGGTGCAGGCCGCCACCCCGGCGGACTGCAGACCGGTGATGTACGCGGCGGTGTTGCGTGCGACGAGGTGCGGGTCCGAGCCGAAGGACCGTACGCCGATCACCGGGTTGCCGGGGTCGGAGTTGACGTCCGCGGACGGCGCCCAGTTGAAGTTGACCCCGCAGGTGCCGAGCCGGCGGCCGAGCTCCGCCGCCACCTCCTGCGTCAGGTCCGCGTCGTCGACCGCGCCGAGCGCGAGGTTGCCGGGGAAGGACGAGCCGGTCCGCGCTTCGAGGCGGGTGACGTCACCGCCCTCCTCGTCGGCCGCGACCAGCACGTCCGCCCGTACCGCGCGCAACTGCGCGGTGAGCGCGGACAGCTGCTCGGGCGATTCGATGTTCCGGGCGAACAGCGCCACGGAGCCGAGGCCTTCGGCGAGCCGGAGCAGCAGCCACTCGGGTGCGGTGGTCCCGATGAATCCCGGCTGCAGGACGGCGAGCGCGTCCCGGATGAGGGTGTCGGGGGCGGAGTCGGTAGAAATGACGGTCATCCCTTCACCGCCCCGGCGGTCAGACCGGAAGCGACCTTGCGCTGGACCATGACGAAGAAGATCACCACGGGCAGGGCCACCAGGATGGAGCCCGCCATCAGCGCGCCGAAGTCGGTGCCGCGCTGACCGGTGAAGTTCAGCAGCCAAATGCTGAGTGTGTACTTGTCGTTGTCCTGGAGGAGGACGTAAGCGAAAAGGTATTCGTTCCAGGCCGTCATCAGGGCGTAGATCGAGGCGGCGACCAGGCCGGGGGCCAGCAGCGGGAAGACCACGCGGCGGAAGGCGGCCATCTGGCTGCAGCCGTCGACCATGGCCGACTCCTCCAGCTCCTTGGGGATGTTGACGATGAATCCGCGCAGCATCCACACCGAGAAGGGCAGCGTCGTCGCCGCGTAGACGACGATGACGCCCCAGTACTGGTTCAGCCCGCCCATGTCGTTGAGCTGGATGTAGATGGGGATCAGCATCGAGGTGCCGGGGATCATCTGGATCAGCAGCAGCGTGATCATCAGCCCGCGGCGGCCCCAGAAGTGGAAGCGGCCCAGCGCGTAGGCTGCGAGCAGCCCGACGCCGATGGCGATGATGACGCTGAACAGCGAGATGATCACGCTGCTCTTCACGTTGTCCCAGAAGTTGGGCATGTCCATCGCCCGGTGGAACTGGTCGAACGTGATCGAGCTCGGCCAGAGCTTCTGGTGGTAGCTGAGGATCTCGGTGCTGGGCCGGAGCGCGGTGATGACCATCCAGTAGACCGGGAAGCCCATGACCACGAAGGTGAGCAGGCCGAGGATGTTCCAGCCGGTGCGGTTCTTCTTCTTGCTCTTGTAGGTGACCTTGGCGGCGGTAGTCACTCGACCTCTCCGATCTTCATCAGCTGGCGCAGGTAGTAGACGGAGACGCCGGACAGCATCACCACGGTGATGATGGAGATCGCGGCACCCGTGCTGAAGGAGTTACTGGTGAACGCCTGGGTGAAGGAGTAGAGGCCCAGCAGCTGGTAGTCCGGCTCCGGGTGGTTGTTGCGCATCAGCAGCACCTGGCCGAGCACACCGAAGTCCCAGATGATCGACAGCGTCGTGGTCATGACGAAGACCGGCTTGATCACCGGGAAGGTGACGAACCGGAAGATGCCGAAGCCGCTGGCGCCGTCGATCCTGGCCGCCTCCTCCAGCTCCTTGGGCACCTGGGTGAGCGCCGAGTGCAGGCTGATGGCGATGAACGGGATGGCCGCCCAGACCACCAGGGCCGCGATGATCGCCAGCCCCGAGGTGGGGTTGAGGAACCAGTTGTGGCCGGCGTAGTCGACCCCGGGGAGCTTGCTGAGCAGCTCGTTGACCAGCCCGTAGTCCGAGTCGAACATGAACTTGAAGACCGAGGTGGAGACCAGCAGCGGCATCGCCCAGACGGCGACCATCGCGCTGGTGATCATCACCCGGAGCCAGGGCGACACCCGTTGCAGCAGCATGGCTATGAGCAGCCCGAGCAGCATGGTGAAGAAGACACAGACGACGACGAAGACGACCGTGCGGATGAACACATGCCAGAACTCGGAGTCGCCGAGGATCGTCGTGTACTGGTCGAGACCGACCCACGGCGGTGTCGTGCCGCCCCACAGGTTGTTGCGCCGCATGTCCTGGAAGGACAGCACCACGGTGTCGATCAGCGGCCAGCCGAGCACGCCCGCCATGACCACCAGGGCCGGAGTGATCAGCAAGTACGGCAGGGTTCTGTTCTGCCGGCCGGCCGGCCCGCGGCGGGCCCCCCGCCCGGATGCGGGCCGGTCCTGAGCCGGCGGCGGGCTCTTCACGAGACCCCGCTCCAGCGGCTCGGTGGCATGCGTGTCGGCGGCACTCATCTCGCTGACCTTTCTTCGTCGTCCATGCCGGGTGCGGAGGCGGACGGCCCACATCCGTGGACCGTCCGCGCTCGCAGCGCCTGTTTCCCCGCCCCCCACGGGCGAGGCCTGGGATCAGGAGGCGTTGTTGATCAGCGAGTTGATCTTGTCGTCGGCCGCCTTGGTGGCGTCGGCGATGGACTTGCCCTTGATGATGTCGAGCAGCATGTTCTTGAGGATGTTCTGCTTCTCGATCGTGGCCCAGCCCGGAGCGATCGGGGTGAACCAGGCGTCGGGCACCGCGTTGGCGATCGGCGCGGTGGCCGGGTCCGACTTCAGCGGCTCGAGCTGCTTGGTGTTGTTCGGGAGGATCTTCTTGCTGGCCAGTACGGCCTCGGACTTCTCGCTGGTGAAGCTGGCGATCCACTCCTTGGCGAGGTCCTGGACCTTGGACTTGCCGACGACGGCGAGGTCCGAGCCACCGATGAAGGACGGCAGCGCCTTGCCGTTCGGGCCGGGCATACCGGCCGTCTTGATGGCGTCCTTCAGCTTCGGGTTGCCGGGCGCCTTGGTGTCGACGACGCTGCCGGACTCCCAGCCGTTGCCGTAGATCAGCGCGGTCTTCTCCTGGGCCATGACCGCGGCGTGGTCCGCCTCGTCCTTGGTCTTGTCACCGTGGTTGTACTTGTTGACCAGCTCGATGAAGTGCTTCAGACCTTCCTGGGCCTCCGGGGAGGACAGGGTGCCGGTCCACTTGCCGCCGTCGTACTTGGCGATCTGGCCGCCGTACGCCTTGACGTAGGACATGGCCGCGTACCAGTACTCGCCCGGCAGGTAGAGCGGCGAGTACGCCTTGTCGGCGCCCTTCGCGGCCGCGATCTTGTCCAGCGCGGCGGTCAGGTCGGTCTCGGTCTTCGGCAGGTCGGCGGAGCCGGTGGCGGCCTTGAAGACATCGGCGTTGTAGATCGCCACACGGGCACCGGCGTAGTACGGCACGCAGTAGAGCTTGCCCTGGTACGAGCAGGTGTCCTCGAGGCCCTTGATCCAGGTGGCCGAATTCTCGAACTTGGTCTTGTCGACCTCGGCGAGGGCACCGTTGAGGATGTAGGTCATGGTCTCGGTGTTGCCGAGCTCGACGACATCCGGGGCGCTGGAGCCGGAGAGCGCGGCGTCCAGCTTCTGGACCTTGTCGCTCCACTGCTGGTACTGCACCTTCACGGTGACGTTCGGGTACTTCGCCTTGAACTGGTCGTTGACGCTCTTGACCAGCTCCGGCCAGGTGCTCTGGGCGTCACTCATGAGCCAGACGGTCACGGTGTCCTTGCGGTCCGCCGGCTTCGCGGCCGTGTCGTCCTTCTTGTCGCTGCCACACGCTGCGACGCCCGCGATCATGGTCGCGACACCGATTGCCGCGATGAGCTTGCGCTTCATGCCACCCTCCTCAGGATGCCCGAAACCACCCCCCACCGCCCGAAAAGTCGGCTGCCGCGAGACACGGCAAATGCCGCGTCCTGCTTGTGGGTCTGGGATTGGTCTTTAATGGTTTAGACCAGTGAGCGCAGCTTGGCCTAGACCTTTAGGGGTGTCAAGGGTGTATAAGAAGCGCTGTTAGGTCTGTTATCGGACCGACACCTGAGGGGGACGTCACCTGCCATCGCCTCCCTGCACCACAGCAGCCCGTGCCACCATGTGAGCCGCGATAGACGGAGGAGCCGGTGACGGCAGCACGACAGCAGTCGGGAGTAGACGTCATGGACAGCGACGGGGGCGGCGGCACGCCGGCATCGGACGTGCCGGAAACGGCGGGCGCCGCCGGGCGCACCGCACGTGTGCCCAAGTACTACCGCCTCAAGCGACATCTGCTGGACATCACGCAGACGATGCCGCCCGGCACACCGGTCCCGCCCGAGCGCACGCTCGCGGCGGAATTCGACACCTCCCGCACCACCGTGCGGCAGGCCCTGCAGGAACTGGTCGTCGAGGGGCGCCTCGAACGCATCCAGGGCAAGGGCACCTTCGTCGCCAAGCCGAAGGTCTCCCAGGCACTGCAACTCACCTCGTACACGGAGGACATGCGCGCCCAGGGCCTGGAGCCCACATCACAGCTCCTGGACATCGGCTACATCACCGCGGACGACCGGCTCGCCGGCCTCCTCGACATGAAGACCGGCGGCCGGGTCCTGCGCATCGAGCGGCTGCGGCTCGCCAACAGCGAGCCGATGGCCATCGAGATCACCCATCTGTCGGCGAAGCGCTTCCCCGCGCTGCGCCGCAGCCTCGCCAAGTACACCTCTCTGTACACGGCGCTGGCGGAGGTCTACGACGTACGGCTGGCCGAGGCCGAGGAGACCATCGAGACCTCGCTGGCCACACCCCGGGAGGCCGGCCTGCTCGGCACGGACGTCGGCCTGCCGATGCTCATGCTGTCCCGGCACTCCATCGACACCACGGGCGAACCGGTCGAATGGGTGCGTTCCGTCTACCGCGGCGACCGGTACAAGTTCGTCGCCAGGCTGAGCCGCCCCACCGACTGACCACCGACCGACCGCCGGGCCGCATTCCGGCCGAACCGGCTCCGATCCACCCGATTCCCCTCTCGTCCGGAATCGAGTCCGTACCGATATACGGACCGCTAGTGACGTGTGGCGGAGTGCTGCCCTAGATTTCCTGCGCATTACGCAGGAGATTCGCTCTAGGGGACGGAGCCGAGAAGATGTCAGCACCACCGGAAACATCACCCACGCCCAACCGCACACCGGTCGTCACACCTTCGCGTGTGGTGGCCGGTGTATGCCTGGTCATCCCGTTGGTCGCGATGCTGTGGGTCAGCTCCTACGCGCGTCTGACGCCGGAGTTCATCGGCATCCCGTTCTTCTACTGGTACCAGATGGCCTGGGTCTTCATCTCGGCCGGACTGACCACGATCGCCTACCTCCTGGTCCGCCGTGAGGAACGCGCACGCAAGGGGGCCGCGTCATGACCGGTGGAGTCAACGGTGTGGCGCTCGGCGTCTTCATCTTCTTCTTCGTGGCGGTCACCGTCCTCGGCTTCCTGGCGGCCCGCTGGCGGCGCGCCGACAACGCGCTGAGCCTGGACGAATGGGGCCTGGGCGGCCGGAGCTTCGGCACCTGGATCACCTGGTTCCTGCTCGGCGGCGACCTCTACACGGCGTACACCTTCGTCGCCGTCCCGGCGGCGATCTACGCGGCGGGCGCGGCCGGCTTCTTCGCGGTGCCGTACACGATCATCACGTACCCACTGGTCTTCCTCTTCCTGCCGCGGCTCTGGTCGATCTCCCACAAGCACGGCTACGTCACGTCCTCGGACTTCATCCGCGGCCGCTTCGGCTCCAAGGGCCTGTCGCTGGCGATGGCCGTCACCGGCATCCTCGCGACGATGCCGTACATCGCGCTGCAACTCGTCGGGATCCAGGCGGTCCTGGACGTGATGGGCGTGGGCGGCGGCGAGAACTCCAGCTGGTTCATGAAGGACCTGCCGCTGCTGATCGCGTTCGGGGTGCTCGCGGCGTACACGTACTCCTCGGGGCTGCGCGCGCCCGCGATGATCGCGTTCGTCAAGGACGCGCTGATCTACATCGTCATCGCGGTGGCGATCATCTACATCCCGTACAAACTGGGCGGGTTCGACGACATCTTCGACAAGGCGGGCAAGGCGTACGCCACCGTCAACCCGGCGACCGGGAAGCCCAAGGGCTCGCTGGTCTCCGGGCCGCAAGCGCAGTGGGCGTACGCGACCCTGGCGCTCGGCTCGGCCATGGCGCTGTTCCTGTACCCGCACTCGGTGACCGCGGTGCTGTCCGGCAAGAGCCGCAACGTCATCCGCCGCAACACCACCATCCTGCCGCTGTACTCCCTGATGCTGGGCCTGCTGGCGATGCTCGGCTTCATGGCGCTGGCGGCCGGCGTCGGTGTCGGGGTGAAGGGCTACAACCCGCAGACGGCGATCCCGCAGCTGTTCGAGAACATGTTCCCTGACTGGTTCGCGGGGGTGGCGTTCGCCGCGATCGGCATCGGCGCGCTGGTGCCCGCGGCCATCATGTCGATCGCCGCGGCGAACCTGTTCACCCGCAACATCTACAAGGACTTCATCAAGCCCGACGCGACCCCCGCGCAGGAGACCAAGGTCTCCAAGCTGGTGTCGCTGCTGGTGAAGGTCGGCGCGCTGATCTTCGTCCTCACCATGGACAAGACGGTCGCGATCAACTTCCAGCTGCTGGGCGGCATCTGGATCCTGCAGACCGTCCCGGCCATCGTCGGCGGGCTGTTCACCCGGTGGTTCCACCGCTGGGCGCTGCTGGCCGGCTGGGCCGCGGGCATGGTCTACGGCACCTGGAAGGCGTACGAGCAGCACACCCCGGCACAGACGCACTTCGCCGGGAACGCCGACCTGATCCCGTACATCGGCGAGAAGGGCTACATCGGCCTCACGGCCTTCGTGATCAACATAGTCGTGGCGGTCGTCCTGACCATTGTGTTCAAGGCGTTCAACGCGCCCGAGGGCGTCGACGAGACCTCGCCGTCCGACTACACGGCCGACTCCGGTGAGCCGGGCGTCAAGAAAGAGCTGCCGCTGGATCCCGAGTCGGCGGTTCTCAACTGATTTCTCCTGAACCGCCGGTTCCTCCGCGGTTCCCCGGGACCCGGTGTCACGCGCTCCGCGCGGGCACCGGGTCCCGGAACGTCCGGCGGTAGGCCTGCGGGGTGGTGCCCACCCACTGGGCGAAGTGATGGCGCAGGGTCGCCGCGCTGCCGAGGCCCGCGCGGGTGGCGATCGCCTCCATCGTCTCGTCCGTCCCCTCCAGCAACTCGCGCGCCAGCAGCACCCGCTGGCCCAGCAGCCAGCGGTACGGGGTGGTGCCCGTCTCCTGCTGGAAGCGGCGGGCGAACGTGCGCGGCGACATATGGGCGCGGGCGGCCAGCTCCTCGACGGTCACCTCACGGTCCAGATGGCGCTCCATCCAGCTGAGCACCGCGCCCACGGTGTCGCACCGGCCGCGCGGCAGTGGCCGGTCCACGTACTGCGCCTGCCCGCCCTCCCGGTGCGGCGGCACGACCATGCGCCGGGCGATGCCGGTGGCCACCGCGCTGCCCTGCTCCTTGCGGACCAGGTGCAGACAGGCGTCGATGCCCGCCGCCGTGCCGGCCGACGTGATCACCGGGTCGTCGTCCACGTACAGCACGTCCGCCTCGACCTGTGCGAGCGGGAAGCGGCGCGACAGCGCCTCGGTGTGCCGCCAGTGCGTGGTGCAGCTCCGGCCGTCCAGCAGCCCGGCCGCGCCCAGCACGAACGCTCCCGAGCACACGCTGAGCACCCGGCCGCCCCGCTCCACGGCGCCGCGCAGCGCGCGCAGCAGCTCCGGCGGGTACTCCGCCCGCTCGGGGTAGTCGCACCCGGCCGGGACGGCGATGAGGTCCGCCTCCTCCAGCCGGTCGACACCGTACGGCGTCGAGACGTCCATGCCGTTGTGCAGATGGACGGGGTGCTTCCCGATGCCGACGACGGCGAAGTCGTAGACGGGCAGCCCCTGCTCACTGCGGTCGATGCCGAAGACTTCACAGACAACGCCCAGTTCGAAGGCGTGTCCGCCGTCCATCAGAACCACTGCCACGTTTTCCAGCATGGTTCCAGCATCCCACTTGGCAGTAATTAGCAGTAGTGAGTCAGTCCTGCCACTCCCGTGGCGGAGCCGCCCGCCCGAAAATAGATGCATGAACACATTCCTCGGCCTCCTGGCCGCCACCGCCCTGATCCTCCTCGTCGCCCTGCCCGCCCTGATCGGCTTCCGCGTCGAGCTCCGCATCTCCCGCCAGATCCGCGCCGCGAGGGCCGCGGAGCGGCGTCACGAGGAGCAGTCGGCGTCGGCCCTCAGGTCGGCCGAGCCCACCCGCCGCGCCTTCAGCCCGGTCGTCTGAATGCACCCGCCGCACTCCGCGAAGGCCGGCGCCGGCCATGCGGCAGACTGCGGGGATGGACATCATCATCCGCCCCGCGCGCGCGGACGAGCTCGATGAGGCAGGCCGCATCACCGCCGACGCCTTCATCGCCGACGGCCACACCCAGCCGGACGGCCAGTACGCCCCGAAACTGCGCGATGCCCGCGCCCGCGCCGTCTCCGCGGAGGTGCTCGTCGCGGTCGACGCGGCGGACGACACGCTGCTCGGCTGCGTGACGTTCGCCCCTCCCGGCAGCCCCTGGGGCGACATAGCCCGGGACGGCGAGGCGGAGTTCCGGATGCTGGCCGTCGACCCGGCCGCGCGCGGCCGCGGCACCGGCGAGGCACTCGTCCTCTCGTGTGTGGAACGGGCCCGTGCCCTCGGCGTACGGCAACTGGTGATGTCCACCCAGCAGTCGATGACCGGCGCCCACCGCATCTACGAACGGCTCGGATTCCGGCGCACGCCGGACCGCGACTGGTCGCCCGTTCCGGACGTCCACCTCTTCACGTACGCCCTCCCGTTGTAACGCATACCGTCCACCGCGCAACACACCAGACACAACATCTGGGGTTAGCGCTGCGAGGCGCCACTAGATGTATGCTCAGGACCGCTGTCCACGCAGGGGAAGCCGGTGAGAATCCGGCACTGCCCCGCAACGGTGAGCGGTCGTGCCTGCGCACGCCCGCACAGTCCGGCCACCTGCTGACGGCGCATCCGGTCCTGCCTTCCGGGTGCAGTGTTGTCCGGGCCTCGCGGGTTGGGCCGGCGGACGCGATATGGCACACCCCTGCCCTGATGCGGTGTGCCCGAACGCGCCTGCTCCTCCCCCCTCGCGACGCCGTCGCCGCGTTCGAGGGAGAGAGCACCAACGTGACCATCGCGCCCGCAGCCCCCGCCTCAGCAGGAACCATCCTGCTGCACACCCTGACGGAACTGACCGTCGACCTCCCCGACACCGACCCCGGCCGGGTCGCCGCTGCCGCCCTCCGCGGCCGCAACGCCGGATCGGACGAGGCCGAACTGCGGGCGCTGGCCACCGAGGCTGCCGCCGGACTGATCTCCGAGGACCCCCAGTACAGCCGGCTCGCGGCCCGGCTGCTGGCCCGCGCGGTCGCCGACGAGGCGGCGGGGCAGGGCGCCGTCTCCTTCTCCGCCTCCATCGCCGTCGGGCACCGCGAAGGCCTGATCGCCGACGCCACGGCCGAGTTCGTCATGCTGCACGCCGCCCGCCTGGACGCGATGATCGACGACACCGCCGACGACCGCCTCGAGTACTTCGGCCTGCGCACCCTGCACAGCCGCTACCTGCTCCGGCACCCGATCACCCGCCAGGTCATCGAGACCCCGCAGCACTTCCTGCTGCGCGTCGCCTGCGGTCTGGCCGCGGACCACTCGGTGCGCGCCCTCGTCGAGGTCGGCGAGCTCTACGCGCTGACCAGCACGCTCTCCTACCTCCCCAGCTCCCCCACGCTCTTCAACTCCGGTACCCGGCACCCGCAGATGTCGTCGTGCTACCTGCTGGACTCCCCGCTCGACGAGCTGGACTCCATCTACGACCGCTACCACCAGGTCGCCCGGCTGTCGAAGCACGCCGGCGGCATCGGCATCCCGTTCAGCCGGATCCGCTCCCGCGGCTCGCTGATCCGCGGCACCAACGGGCACTCCAACGGCATCGTCCCGTTCCTGCGCACCCTCGACGCCTCCGTCGCCGCCGTCAACCAGGGCGGCCGGCGCAAGGGCGCCGCCGCCGTCTACCTGGAGACGTGGCACGCCGACATCGAGGAGTTCCTGGAGCTGCGCGACAACACCGGTGAGGAGGCCAGGCGTACGCACAACCTGAACCTCGCGCACTGGATCCCCGACGAGTTCATGCGCCGGGTGGACGCGGACACCGACTGGTCGCTGTTCTCCCCCGCCGACGTACCCGAGCTCGTCGACCTGTGGGGCGGCGACTTCGACGAGGCCTACCGCAAGGCCGAGTCCGCCGGTCTGGCCATCAAGACCATCCCGGCCCGCCAGCTCTACGCCCGGATGATGCGCACCCTCGCGCAGACCGGCAACGGCTGGCTGAACTTCAAGGACTCCGCCAACCGCACCGCCAACCAGACGGCGCTGCCCGGCAACGTGGTCCACTCCTCGAACCTGTGCACGGAGATCCTGGAGGTCTCCGACGACGGCGAGACCGCCGTCTGCAACCTCGGCTCGGTGAACCTCTCCGCGCACCTGGGCACCGACGGCGAGATGGACTGGGAGAAGCTCGACGCCACCGTCCGCACCGCCGTCACCTTCCTCGACCGCGTGGTGGACATCAACTTCTACCCGACCGACCAGGCCGGCGCGTCGAACTCCCGCTGGCGACCGGTGGGCCTGGGCCTGATGGGCCTGCAGGACGTCTTCTTCAAGCTGCGGCTGCCGTTCGACTCCGCCGAGGCGCGGACGCTGTCCACCCGCATCTCGGAGCGGATCATGCTCGCCGCGTACGAGGCGTCCGCCACCCTCGCCGAGCGGCACGGCCCGCACCCCGGCTGGGAGCAGACCCGTACCGCCCAGGGCGTGCTGCACCCCGACCACTACGACACCGCCGAGTCGCTCTGGCCGGAGCGCTGGGACGCGCTGCGCGCCCGGATCGCGAAGACCGGCATGCGCAACTCCCTGCTGCTGGCCATCGCGCCGACCGCGACGATCGCCTCGATCGCCGGTGTCTACGAGTGCATCGAGCCGCAGGTCTCCAACCTCTTCAAGCGCGAGACGCTGTCGGGTGAGTTCCTCCAGGTCAACTCCTACCTGGTGAACGAGCTCAAGGAGCTCGGCGTCTGGGACGCCCAGTCCCGCGAGGCGCTGCGCGAGTCCAACGGCTCCGTCGAGGGCTTCACCTGGATCCCGGCCGAGGTGCGCGCCCTGTACCGCACCGCCTGGGAGCTGCCGCAGCGCGCCCTGATCGACATGGCCGCGGCACGCACCCCGTACCTCGACCAGAGCCAGTCGCTGAACCTCTTCATGGCCTCGCCGACCATCGGCAAGCTCAGCTCGATGTACGCGTACGCCTGGAAGCAGGGCCTGAAGACCACGTACTACCTGCGGTCCCGGCCGGCCACCCGGATCGCCCGCGCCGCCGCGGCAGCACCGGCCGCCGCCGTGCCCGCGCCCATCCCCGTCCAGCAGACGACCGACGACGACGCCGTCGCCTGCTCCCTGGAAAACCCCGAGTCCTGCGAGGCCTGCCAGTAATGCCCAACCCGTCGCCCGACCTCCACCCCTCACCGACGGCGCTGCGCGCCGGCTCCTCTTCTCCCAACACGACGACGCACGAGAAGCACCTCCTCGACCCGGGCTTCGAGCTGACCCTGCGTCCGATGCGCTACCCGGAGTTCTACGAGCGCTACCACAACGCGATCAAGAACACCTGGTCCGTCGAGGAGGTCGACCTCCACTCCGACGTCGCCGACCTCGCCAAGCTCTCCCCCGGCGAGCAGCACATGATCGGCCGCCTCGTCGCGTTCTTCGCGACCGGTGACTCGATCGTCTCCAACAACCTCGTGCTCACGCTCTACAAGCACATCAACTCGCCCGAGGCCCGGCTCTACCTGTCCCGCCAGCTCTTCGAGGAGGCCGTGCACGTCCAGTTCTATCTGACGCTGCTCGACACGTACCTCCCCGATCCGGACGACCGGGCCGCCGCGTTCGACGCGGTCGAGAGCATCCCGTCGATCCGCGAGAAGGCGCAGTTCTGCTTCAAGTGGATGGACTCCGTCGAGAAGATCGACCGGCTGGAGTCGAAGTCCGACCGGCGCCGCTTCCTGCTCAACCTCATCTGCTTCGCGGCCTGCATCGAGGGGCTGTTCTTCTACGGCGCCTTCGCCTACGTCTACTGGTTCCGCTCGCGGGGCCTGCTGCACGGACTGGCGACCGGCACCAACTGGGTCTTCCGGGACGAGACCGGCCACATGGACGCGGCGTTCGCGTTCGTCGACACCGTCCGGGAGGAAGAGCCGGACCTCTTCGACGCGGAACTCGACCAGCAGATCACCGACATGATCCGCGAGGCCGTCGAGGCGGAGCTCCAGTTCGGCCGCGACCTCTGCGGTGACGGCCTGCCCGGCATGAACACCGAGTCGATGCGCGAGTACCTCCAGTGCGTCGCCGACCAGCGCCTCGCCCGGCTCGGCATCAAGCCGGTCTACGGCTCGGAGAACCCGTTCTCCTTCATGGAGCTCCAGGGCGTCCAGGAACTGACCAACTTCTTCGAACGCCGCGCCTCCGCCTACCAGGTGGCGGTCGAGGGCACGGTCGGCTTCGACGACGACTTCTAGTCACCACGACGGCCGGCCACCACGGCCGGCAACGCGTAAGGGCCCCGCTCCATGAGCGGGGCCCTTACGCGTGGTGCTGCGGGCGACGGTCAGTCGTTGGGGACCGTGGCGAACTTGGGGGTGGCTTCTTCCATCTGGCGCAGCACGTCCTTGCGGTCGCGCTTGGAGAGCCGGTCGATGTACAGGTAGCCGTACAGGTGGTCGGTCTCGTGCTGGAGGCAGCGGGCGAAGTAGCCGGTGCCCTCCAGGGCGATGGGGTTGCCCTTGAGGTCCTGGCCGCGGACGATCGCGTAGTCCGGGCGGGCCAGTTCCATGTAGGCGCCGGGCACCGAGAGGCAGCCCTCGTTGGAGTCGTCGAGCACGCGCCGGTCGGCGGGGATCTCGTCCAGGACGGGGTTGCAGACGGCGCCGGTGTGGCGCACGCCGTCGTCGTCCGGGCAGTCGTAGACGAAGACCTTGAGGTCGACGCCGATCTGGTTGGCGGCGAGGCCGACGCCCTCGGCGGCCTTCTGGCTCGCGAACATGTCGTCCACGAGGGCGGCGAGCGCGTCGTCGAACTCCGTGACGTCGCGGCACTCCTTGTGGAGCACCGGATTGCCCACGACGGTGATCGGGCGGGCCGTCCCGCGCTCGCGGTACGCCAGCTCGCGCGCCTCGGCGTCCGTGGTGTCGTCGAAGAACTCCGACGCTTCACCGTGCTCGTGCGCGTGCCGGTCCTGCTGCTTCTCGGTTTCCTGCTGCGACATGTTCCGCCGTACGCCTTCCCAATTCCGTCATAGACCCGTCAAGCGTACGGGGCCGCGCAAGGTCAGCAGACCTCCTCCAGATCACGCCAGTCCCGGGTGTCCGGGCTGTCCGCGATCCAGCTGTCGAGAAGGCCTCGTACGAGGGCGGCGGGCGCCGCTATCCCGCACTCACGTTCGGGGACCCAGAGGGAGCCCGCGCTGTGGTGGCTGAGGTGGCCGGGGTGGCCGGGTTCACCGTGGTCATGGGGGTCGCGGGAGGTCGCGGAGCCGTCATCGGTGGGCATCCGGCTCTCCGAGCAGGTACGGCAGAGCAGTCGCACGGAGGACGACCAGTCCTCGGCGGCGAAGCCGGCGTCGGCGGCCAGCCGCTCCAGGGCGTCCCGGTCGGCCGCGGTGGCGGCCTCCAGCAGGACCAGCCAGGTGGGCACCGGCGAGGGCGCCCACAGCTCGATCTCGTCGAACACCGGGTACACGGACTTCGCGGAGCCCTCCGCGGTGGCGCGCTCACCGTGCGGGACGCCGTCGTGCAGCACGACCTCGCCCCAGCGGCGGCCCGAGGACGGCAGCGGGATGCTCAGCACCTCGATCCTGGCCGGATCCAGCCGGCGGCCCCAGACGACCTCGGCCTCGCCCTCCGGCGACAGCCTGACGGCGGCGCTGCCCAGCGCCAGCCGGACCGCTTCCTCGGAGGCGCTCTCGGCGGAGCCGGACGGCAGCCGCAGCCCGTACGCCTGCCAGGAGCGGCGGGCCAGCGGCCAGTCCTGCAGGGCGGTGGCGGCGATGCCGAGGTTCCACCAGTCCGGGGCGCCGGAGTCGCGGTCCAGCAGGGCCACGGCACGCAGCCCGGCGGTGCGGGCCTGCTCCCAGTCGTGGCGGAACTTGTGCAGCAGCGCGAGGTTGTACCAGGACTCGGAGAGCCACGGTTCCATGTCGGCGGCGCGCGTCAGCAGCGCGCCCGCGTCCTCGTAGCGCCCGTCGCCGATGAGCGAGAAGGCGCGGTCGGTGGCCTGCCGCCACGTAGGGGAGGGCCGGTGCCGCACTCTGCCGAAGATCCTCACGATTCCCGCCTGCCTGCTCAGCCGATCACGGCCGGGACGTCGCCTTTCCGCACCACGTCCCCCTCGGACACTTTCAGCCCGGTGACGATTCCCGGCATCTCGGTGAGTACCGGGATTTCCCGCTCCACGGTCTCCAGCATGACGACGCTCCCGTCCCCCCGCAGGTTGTTCCCCCGCTCAGTGACAACCTTCCACATATCGGCCGGAGTCTCAGCCCGGATTCCGGTCCTCACCACTCCTCCTTGCCATCCCCAGCCGCATCCAACCATGCCGGTCGCGGGCGCCGCTCATTACCGTCCGGTTCCCCGCCGGCGGCCCGGGCCGGTCCGCCACGGGCGAGAACCCGGGTCAGCGCGTCCACGACGCCCGGATCGTAGTCCCGGGCGGTGGACAGCCGCAGCCGCTCCACGGCCGCCAGACGGCGGTCCAGGGCCGCCGTCCCGCCGGTCAGGTCCTCGTACGCGTTGACGGCGCGGACGATCCGGCCGGCAAGGGGCTGTTCGCGGTACGGGTCGGCCTGGCACTCGACGATCACCGCGACCTCGGCCGGAACGCCGGTCTGGCGGACCACGACACCGCCCAGCAGCGCGATACGGCGCCGCTCCTCGGGCTCCAGCGGCTCGGTGGCGCCGCCGGGGACGGGGTCGACGAGGGAGAGCTGGCCGATGTCGTGCATGAGGGCCGCGTACTCCAGGAGCAGCAGCTCACGCTGCGCCATCCCCAGTTCCCGGCCCACCTCCCGGCTGAGGGCGGTCACCCGGCGGGCGTGGCCCGTGGGCGTGTAGCCGGCGACCTCGGTGGCGCGTGCCAGGGAGGCGATCGTCTGCCGGTAGGTGGCCCGGATCGCGGCATGGCGGCGGAACGAGACCTGGGTGAGCAGCAGCGGAAGGCTGAAGACGGGCAGCGCCCACAGCCCGGCGACGCCGACCGCCAGGGCCATCACGACACCGCCGGCGCAGACGGCGGAGCCGATGGTGGGCAGGGCCCGCAGCTCGTCACGCAGGACGGGCGCGAAGGGGTGGCCGGTTCTGGCGGCGGCGAGGGTGGCGGCCAGCACCGCGTCGCACAGGGCGGTGAGCGCGAGCAGCGCGAACAGGAACAGCGCGTAGAGCGGACCGGGGTCGAAGAAGCGCTGCAGCAGGCCGGAGTTGTAGAGCGGCTGGAAACAGGTGGCGGCGAAGGCCACGGCGAGGACGCGGCGGGCGGCGTTGTCCAGGGAGCGCGGGTCCGCGGTGTCCTGGGTGCAGCGGGCCGCACGGACGGTGCGGGGGCCGGGCAGCGCGTTGGCCAGCCGGCCGAGTGCGGCGGCCACCACGACGACCGCGACGACCTGCAGGACTCCGTGCGAGGTCGGGACGCCGTCCGCCTCGCCGAGCAGCGCGTACGCCAGCGCGCCCGCGGTGGCCAGCGGCGCCGCCTCGCGGTCACCGGGCAGCGGGATCCGGGCCGCCTCCCCCACCGCGATCAGCGCTCCGAAGGCGGTGGCCGTCGCGGGCTCGGCGACACCGGCCCACGCCGTCCAGCCGATCGCCACGGCGGTGAGCAGCGCGGTCGCCGCGTAGGCCGCTCCCACGACGAGCGGGGTACGCGGGCGGGCTCCGGCGCGGGCCGCGGCCCGGCCGGGCCGTCCGTGCCGGAGCCTGCGGCTGGGGGGCCATCGGGGTGGCCGGGCCGCGGGATCGTCACGGGGGGACGTCATGGCCGGCGGTCCGGAGCGGCGCCCGTGGCGGTGCGGCCGGCGGCGCGCGGCAGCGGGAGGGCGGGCTCGGCGGCGCCCGGCGTGGGCATGCCGGGTACGTCGGCCGTCGCGGTGGGGGTCCAGACGTGCCGGTCGAGGGCGTGGATGAGGCCGCTGACCATGGCCGGGTCGAACTGGGTCCCGGCGCAGCGGCGGAGTTCGGCCAGCGCCTCGTCGACGCCCCTGGCCCGGCGGTAGCTGCGGGTGGAGGTCATGGCGTCGAAGGCGTCGGCGACGGCCACGACGCGGGCGAACTCGGGGATCTGGTCGCCGGTCAGCCCGAACGGGTAGCCGCTGCCGTCGATCCGTTCGTGGTGGTGCAGGATCGCGGCGCGCGCCTCGCCGAGGAACGCGATGCCGCGCACCACCTCGTGGCCGTACTCCGGGTGCAGTTCGATCACCCGGCGCTCCTCGGGGGTGAGCGGCCCGTCCTTGCGCAACAGCCGGGTCGGAACGCCGATCTTGCCGATGTCGTGCAGGATCCCGGCGAAGCGCAGCGCGTCGACCCGGTCCTCGGCCATACCGATCTCGCGGGCGATGAACACCGAGGCGCGGCCCACGCGTTCGCTGTGGCCGCGCGTGTAGCGGTCCTTGATCTCGACGGCCTGCACGAGGGCCCGGACGGTCGCCCGGTGCGCGGTGTGTTCGCGGTGGACCTGCGCGAAGACCCAGCAGGAGATGTGCATGGGGAGCAGCACCAGTACGGCGGCGAAGGCCCCGTACGAGCCGCGCCACAGCGCCGCCATCATCAGCCCGACCATCCCGTAGGTCAGGTGCGGTGCGATCGAGCCCAGCAGCGGGGTACCCCAGGCGGCGCGCGGCGGGCAGCGCTCGGCGGTGACGAGCACCCCGCCGACGAGGGTGGTGGCCACCACGCAGAAGGTGAGCGCGGCAGCGGCGGCCGGGAGCAGCAGGTAAGGGAAGTCGAGTTCGTCCAGGGCGCGTTCGCCGCCCAGCAGCCGCTGCGCGTGGCCGGCGGCGAAGGTGGCGACGGCGAGCTGGCCGGCGCGCCAGCAGCGCCGCAGCCAGCGCGGGCTCTGCCCGACCCGGCCGGCCAGCGATCCCGGCAGGGCGACGAGCGCGGCGGCGGACGGCGGCAGCATCAGCGCCGCGGCGAGCAGTACGGGGTAGAACGAGCCGATCCCGGCGGGCGCCTCACGTCCGGGGTCCCGGCCCGCGGCCGACAGGGTCCCGCGTCCCGGGGGCAGAAAGCCGATCTCGCAGACCGCGTACAGGACGGCGAGGACGGCGACCGTCGCCCAGGGCGTCCGGCCGTCCAACGCCGGGGCCGCGCATAAGCAGGCGGTGAGCAGCACCACGGCGATGTAGCCGCGGGCCGCCGGCGGCAGGGTCCGCAGACTCACCCGGATCCTCGACCGCAGGCCGTCCGCCCTGATCGCCGACCGCAGGCCGTCCGCCCGGATCCTCGAATCCAGCACCTTGCCTCCCAGTGCCTGCGACGGGCGCGGCCCGACCCCCGTTGAATCCTCGGAGGATAGGGCCGCGCCCGTCGGGCGGGAGACCGATATGCGGTTTGGGCGGAATGGGCCTGTCGTCAGTCACCCCTACGGGTGAGCTTCGGCTCCGCTCCCGGCGATGATCTCGGGTGCCTGTTCCGGCACCGGTGAGATCTCGCCGGAACGGATCAGCTCGATCCGCATCATGACCTTCGACCGGAGGTCGGTGGGAACGTCGTCATGGCCGCAGCAGCGCTTGACGAGCTTCTTCACCGCCTGCTCGAGGCCGTACTTCTCCAAGCACGGGTGGCACTCGTCGAAGTGCTCCCTGAACTTGGCGCAGGCGTCGTCGGACATCTCCTCGTCGAGGTACTCGTAGAGGTGGTCGAGTACCTCGGAGCAGTCCGTCTCATGTGCGTTGCCGCAGCTCATGTCCCTGAGCCCTTCTCGTCTCCCGCGCCGGCCGGGACGAGCCCGCGCTCACGGGCGTAGTCCTCGAGCATCGAGCGCAGCTGGCGCCGCCCGCGGTGCAGTCGGGACATCACCGTGCCGATGGGTGTCCCCATGATGTCCGCGATCTCCTTGTACGCAAAGCCCTCGACATCCGCGAGATAAACGGCGATACGGAATTCCTCGGGGATCGCCTGCAGCGCCGACTTCACATCGGAGTCGGGCAGATGGTCGAGCGCCTGGGACTCGGCCGAACGCAGGCCGGTCGACATGTGCGACTCGGCGCGTGCGAGCTGCCAGTCCTCGATCTCCTCCGAGCCGCTGCGCAGCGGCTCGCGCTGCTTCTTGCGGTAGGAGTTGATGAAGCTGTTGGTGAGAATGCGGTAGAGCCACGCCTTGAGGTTCGTTCCCTCACGGAACTGGTGGAAGGACGCGTACGCCTTCGCGTACGTCTCCTGCACCAGGTCCTCGGCGTCCGCGGGGTTGCGGGTCATCCGCAGCGCGGCCGAGTACATCTGGTCGAGGAAGGTGAGGGCGTCACGCTCGAAGCGCTCATTGCGCTCCGCGGAGCTCTCCTGTGCTTCCTCGCCGGCCGTGCCCGCAGCACCCGCTGTGCTGTCGTCGGTGCCGGTGACCGGAACCACCTCCTCCAAAACGGTCACGGGCCCAAAACCGGACCCGCTCGGTTCGGAGGATATCCCGCTGGAGATCGGCGTGCCGGGCGTGCCGGTCCTGCCGCCTGTCGCAGGCCACTGGGCCCAGTCCAGGTAGGGCGCCTTCGCCTTCGCGTTTGCGCGTGGCTGGCATGCGGCTGAAACCATGCGGCTGCCTTCCTCACTCTGCGTTTTCGTACCGGTGATCCGGACAACGCACGGATCACGGCCGTCATTCCCGCCGTTCCCGCGCCCGTGTGCGAACGGACGTGTGTCCGAGTGCGGACAGCCAGTCACCGACACCGTCCGTGATCACGGAGAGTGCGTCCTCCTGGGAGAGGTCGGCCCTCTTCGGGACGGCGAAGCCGTGGTCGGCGTACAGCACCGCGACGATCTCCGTCCCGGCGGGGAACTCCTCCGGCGGCCCGAACGGATCCCGGCCGCCCTGCACCACCAGCGTCGGAACGCCGGAGCCCAGCAGCTCGGCGGCCCGGGACTTCTCCGGCCGGCCCAGCGGATGCAGCGGGAACGACAGGGCCAGCACGGCGGCAGCACCCAGCTCCACAGCCGTGCGGCAGGCGACCCGGGCCCCGGCGCTGCGGCCGCCCGCGATCACCGGCAGGCCGGGCTCCGCCAGGACGGGCCACAGCGCGCGCCAGCCCACGTCCAGGGTCTTCGGCGCGGGCGCCACCTTCCTGCCCGCCACCCGCCACGGCTGCTCGACCAGCGCCACGGTCACGCCCAGGGCGGGCAGCGCGGCCGCCAGCGCGACCAGGTCGCGGGCCTCGATGCCGCCCCCTGCCCCGTGTCCCAGCGCGAGGACCGCCCGCGCCTTGCGCCCGCCGTCATGCCACGTCACGCGGGCCTCGCCCGCCGGTGTGTCGATCACCCGCCCCATCCTGCCGGTCCCGGTCAGAAAAGGGTTTCCTCCGCGGGGGCGGCGAGCGCGTCGGTCAGCTGCGGCCCGTTGTTCCTGACGTTGCTCACGTCCGTGCCGACCGGATACAACCGCACCGTTCCGGCCGGCGGCGGCACGAGCAGGCCGCGCAGCTCGTCGGGATCGGTGGTGGCCGGATCCAGCCAGGCGTCCCAGCGGTCCGGGGTCAGCATCAGCGGCATCCGGGGGTGGACGGCGGCCAAGGAGGCCGGTCCCTCGCCGGCGAATCCGGCGGGCGGGGTCTGCTCCGCCTCCGTCGTGATGACGGTGCAGGTGGACCACCACGCCTGCGGGTGGTCGTCAGGCAGCGTCCGGTCCCGCCAGAACTCGTACAGCCCGGCCATCGCCATCACCGAGCCGTCCGCGGGGGTCACGAAGTACGGCTGCTTGCGCGCCCGCTTCTTCTTCCCCTGCTCCTCCAGCTGCCGCTCGTCCTTCGCGGTCACCCACTCGTAGTAGCCGTCGGCGGGTATGAGGCAGCGGCGGGCGCTGAAGGGGCGGCGGAAGGACGGCTTCTCGTGCACCGTCTCCGCCCGTGCGTTGATCATCTTCACGCCGACGTCGGGGGTCTTCGCCCATGACGGCACCAGCCCCCAGCGCAGCTTGCGCAGCTGCCGTACCGGCTCGGGGGTCTCCGCGCCCTTCAGCGGGCGCTCCAGCACGACGCACACCGGATCCGTCGGCGCCACATTCCAGTTCGGCGCCAACTCCTCCTTCGGCTCCCGCTGTTGGACCTCGAAAAGAGCCGCCAGATCCTCGGGTTGCCGGCTCGCCGCATATCGACCACACATGAGTGCCAGACTGCCACGGCACTCCGACATGGCGCCGCACGTTGCAGGGGAACGATGGATATCAAGAGCTTCACGGAACTATGGGACCGCGTGGTCGGTACCCAGCCCGATCCGTCGGCCTGGCTGGTCGGCGGTACGGCGCTGATAGCGCTGGCCGCCGTGCTGCCGGACGGCATATGGCGGCTGAGCCGCAACGCGATCACCATCGCGCACGAGGGCGGCCACGGCCTGCTCGCGCTGCTCACCGGGCGCAGCCTGGAGGGCATCAGGCTGCACTCGGACACCTCGGGCCTCACCGTCTCGCGCGGCAAGCCCTCGGGGCTCGGCATGATCCTGACGGCCGCCGCCGGGTACACCGCGCCGCCGCTGCTGGGCCTGGCCGGGGCCGCGCTGCTGGCCGCCGGGCACATCACCGCGCTGCTGTGGGGGGCCACCGCGCTGCTGCTGGCGATGCTGATCATGATCCGCAACGCGTACGGGGCGCTCACGGTCGTGGTGACCGGTGCCGCGTTCCTGCTGGTCTCCTGGCTGACCGGACCGCAGGTGCAGGCGGCCTTCGCCTACCTCGTCGTCTGGTTCCTGCTGCTCGGCGGCTCGCGCCCGGTCTTCGAGCTGCAGCGCACCCGCAGACGCGAACGGTCGAACACCTCGGACGCGGACCAGCTGGGCCGGCTGACCCACACCCCGGTGGGCCTGTGGCTGCTGCTGTTCTACGCGACGGCCGTCTGCGCGCTCGTCGGTGGCGGGCGCTGGCTGCTCGGCCTGTGAGGCCGGTGGGCCCCACGGGGTCCTCGCCGGGCTCCGGAACGGCCCTCCGCGGCCTCCTGCCCGGCTCCCGCACTCCGGGCGGGGCCGCCGCCAGCCACTAGGCTTGGTGCCCATGACCGACAGTTCCCCGCACACCGCTCTCTGGCCCGCCCCCGTCGCCTCCGGCCCCGTCGACGCGACGGTCACTGTGCCCGGATCCAAATCGGTCACCAATCGCGCGCTGGTGCTCGCCGCGCACGCCTCCGAGCCCGGCTGGATCCGGCGCCCGCTGCGCAGCCGCGACACCGTGCTGATGGCGGACGCGCTGCGCGCCATGGGCGTGCAGATCGACGAGCAGGTGAACACGGGCGGCGGCGGTGAGGCCTGGCGGGTCATCCCGGCCGGGCTGCACGGCCCGGCGCGGATCGACGTCGGCAACGCCGGCACCGTCATGCGCTTCCTGCCGCCGGTCGCGGCGCTGGCCGACGGCCCGGTCCGCTTCGAGGGCGACCCCCGGGCGTACGAGCGGCCGCTGCAGGGCGTGATCGACGCGCTGCGCACGCTGGGCGCCCGGATCGACGACGAGGGACGCGGCGCGCTGCCGCTGACCGTGCAGGGCGCCGGCTCGCTGTCCGGCGGGCCGGTGGAGGTCGACGCCTCGTCGTCCTCACAGTTCGTGAGCGCGCTGCTGCTGTCGGGACCGCGCTTCAACCAGGGTCTCGAGCTGCGGCACACCGGCCGCACGCTCCCCTCCCTCCCCCACATCCGCATGACGATCGACATGCTGCGGGTCGCGGGCGCCAAGGTGGACGCCCCGCAGGACGGCGGCGAGCCGAACGTCTGGCGGGTAGCACCGAGCGCGCTGCTCGGCCGGGACCTGACGGTGGAGCCGGACCTGTCGAACGCGGCGCCGTTCCTGGCTGCGGCGCTGGTCACCGGCGGCCGGGTCACCGTGCCGGACTGGCCCGAGCGGACCACCCAGCCGGGCGACGCCCTGCGGGAGATCTTCACCCGCATGGGCGGTGCGTGCGAGCTGACCGAGCAGGGGCTGACGTTCACCGGCACCGGCCGGATCCTGGGCATCACCGCGGACCTGCACGAGGTCGGCGAGCTGACGCCCGTCATCGCGGCGGTCGCCGCGCTGGCCGGGTCGGAGTCCGTGCTGTCCGGGGTCGCGCATCTGCGGCTGCACGAGACGGACCGCCTCGCGGCGCTCGTCACCGAGATCAACGGTCTGGGCGGCGAGGCCACCGAGACCGAGGACGGACTGCGGATCCGGCCCCGCGCGCTGCGCGGCGGGGTCTTCCACACCTACGAGGACCACCGGCTGGCGACGGCGGCGGCCGTGCTCGGCCTGGCCGTGCCCGGCGTCCTGGTGGAGAACGTCGCCACCACCGCCAAGACGCTCCCGGAGTTCCCTGAACTGTGGACCGAGATGCTCGGGACCCCCGTCACGGCGGGGCGGGGCTGACCGCGCCATGCGTCGCTACGGCAAGAACCCCGACGAGGACGACATCCGGGTCCGCCCGAACACCAAGGGCAACCGTCCCCGCACCAACATCCGGCCGAAGCACGAGGACGCGGCCGAGGGCATGGTCCTCACCGTGGACCGCGGCCGGCTGCACGTCCTGATCGAGGACCGCACCATCGTCGCGATGAAAGCCCGCGAACTGGGCCGCAAGAGCGCCGTGGTGGGCGACCGCGTCGCGGTCGTCGGCGACCTGAGCGGCGGCAAGGACACCCTGGCGCGCATCGTGCGGGTCGAGCCGCGCAAGTCCGTGCTGCGGCGCACCGCCGACGACGACGATCCGTACGAACGCGTGGTCGTCGCCAACGCCGACCAGCTCGCGATCGTCACCGCGCTGGCCGATCCCGAGCCGCGCCCCCGCATGATCGACCGCTGTCTGGTGGCGGCGTACGACGCGGGCCTGGAGCCGCTGCTCGTGCTGACCAAGTCCGATCTGGCGTCGGCGGACACGCTGCTGGAGACGTACGCGACGCTGGGCGTCTCCTATGTGGTCACCACCCGGGACGACTTCCTGACCGGCGGGGTGGACGCGGTCCGCGAGCGCCTCAAGGGCCGGATCACCGCGTTCGTCGGGCACAGCGGTGTCGGCAAGACCACCCTGGTGAACGCGCTCGTCGAGCGGCAGCGCGCCACCGGCATCGTCAACGCCGTCACCGGCCGCGGCCGGCACACCACCACGTCGGCGCTGGCCCTCCCGCTCCCCGGCGACGCCGACGGCTGGGTCGTGGACACCCCGGGCGTGCGCTCCTTCGGCCTGCACCACATCGATCCGTCGCGCGTCATCCTGGCCTTCCCCGAGCTGGTGGCCGGGACCGAGGAGTGCCCGCGCGGCTGCAGCCATGACGAACCCGAGTGCGCGCTGGACGCGTGGGTCGCCGCCGGTCACGCCGATCCGGCCCGGCTCGACTCGCTGCGTCGGCTGCTCGCGACCCGTGAACGCCGCGAGGGCGACTGATCCCTGGCGATCGTCCCCGGCGCTCTCGTTCGTCCGTTCGCCCGTTTGCCTCTTCACCCGAGGAACGTTGCCGCCATTTCGGGGCATGCTGTGTGATGATCCATCAGTCCGACAGCAGCGCCTCGGACGGCAGGCAGGGCGACGGAACGGGAGGCACCTCGATGGCATGGCTGCTCGTGGTGGTCGCAGGCATCCTGGAGACCGGCTTCGCGGTCTGTCTCAAGCTCTCCCACGGGTTCACCCGTCTGTGGCCGACGATCGCCTTCGCGGTCTTCGCCCTCGGGAGCTTCGGCCTGCTCACCCTGTCCCTGAAGAAGCTCGACGTCGGTCCCGCGTACGCGGTGTGGACGGGGATCGGCGCCTCGGGAACCGCCATCTACGGCATGGTCTTCCTCGGCGACATCGTCTCGACGCTCAAGATCGTCTCAATCTGCCTGGTCCTGGCGGGCGTTGTGGGTCTGCAGCTGTCGGGCTCCTCGCACTGACCGAAGGGGGCCGTCCGGCGGTGTCGCCGGACGGCCCCCTCACCTTCGTCGCGTGGACTCAGCGCGCGACCGCCTCCGAGGCATTCCCCCCGGCCGGCTCCCCGGCCGGATCCCCGTCGTTCTCCGTGCCCTTGGCGGCCGGCGCGGACGCCGGCACCTGGCGGAGCAGGACCACCGCGAGGACCGCGGCCGTGAACGTGACGATCGCGGCACCGAAGGCGGCGGCGTGGACGCCCGCCGTGAACGCTTCCCGTGCGGTGTCGAGCAGTTCGGTGCCGGTCCTGCCGGGGAGCTGCGCTGCCGCGGCGACCGCGCCGCCGAGGGTCTCGTGCGCCTCCGCCGGTGCACCGCTCATCCGGTCGTGGTAGACGGCCGTTCCGATGGTGCCCAGGATCGCCATGCCGAGCGCGCCGCCGAACTCGCTGCCGGTCTCGGACAGGGCGGAGGCGGAGCCGGCCCGCTCGGGCGGCGCCGCCGCCAGGATCAGGTCGGCGGTGAGGGTGCTGCCCATCAGCAGCCCGGCGGCGACCAGCGCGGCGCCGGTCAGGACGACCGCGATGCCGGAGTCCGTCCGGACCCGGGTGAGCACCAGGGCCCCGACCGTCGTCAGCAACAGCCCGGCGGCCAGCAGATAGGCGGGGCGCACCTTGTCGGCGAGGATGCCGGAGACCGTCATCGCGATCATGATGGCGGGCATGACGGCCATGGACCACAGCGCCGCGTGGAACGGGCTCTTGCCGAGGACGAGTTGCAGATACTGGTTGGTGTAGAGCGTGACGCCGATGAAGGCGAACATCGCCAGCACGTTGATCAGCAGGGACGCGCTGAACGTGCGCTGCCGGAACAGCTCGACGTCGATCAGCGGGTTGGCCGAGGTGCGCTGCCTGCGGACGAAGACCCAGGCCACCGCCAGCCCCACCACGACCGACAGGGCGGGCACCGGCTCGACTCCGTGCACGGCCATCTGCTTGATCCCGTAGATGACCGGGAGGACGGCGGCGAGCGACAGGAACGCGCTGAGCACGTCGAACCGGCCGGCCCGGGGGGCGCGGTACTCGGGCAGCAGCGCCGGGGCGAGGACCAGCAGCAGCACCATGGCGGGCACGTTGATCAGGAACGCGGCGCCCCACCAGAAGTGCTCCAGGACGAAGCCGCCGACGATCGGCCCGACGGTGGCGCCGCCGACCATGGCGCCGGTCCAGATGGAGATCGCGGTCTTGCGCTGCCTGGCGTCGTGGAACATGTTGCGGATCAGCGCGAGCGTCGAGGGCATGAGGGTGGCGCCGCCGAGACCGAGCAGCGCGCGAGTGGCGATCAGCACCTCGGCGCTGCCGGAGTAGGCGGCGACGACGGAGGCGACGCCGAAGGCGGTGGCGCCGATGAGCAGCAGGCGGCGCCGGCCGATCCGGTCGCCGAGCGCCCCCATCGTGATCAGCATGCCGGCGAGGACGAAGCCGTACATGTCCATGATCCACAGCTGCTGGGTGCCGCTGGGTGCCAGGTCCTCACTGATGAACGGCAGCGCGAAGAACAGCACGCTGATGTCCATCGAGATGAGGAGCGTGGGCAGGAAGAGGACCGCGAGGCCCGTCCATTCCTTGCGGCCGGCCAAGGCCGTGCCGTTCGACGTACCGGTCCCCGTCATGTCGTGCTCCCTCTGGGTGGTGTGGGCCGGACGCTGCGGCGTCCTGGCTCACAGACTCCAAGGGGGCGCTGACCGTTCGCGCACCGATCGCTGACCGGTCCGCCCACGGCTCACCAGCCGCGTGCCAGCAGCCCGCGGACCAGCCGCGCGACCTGCAGGCAGGCGTCCTCGTCGGAGGTCGAAGGGGCGACGACGTAGGCGAGCGTGAGCCGGACCGCGGCCTCGCACGCCCAGCCGATGTCGGCCAGATCCAGCTTCGGGTAGCCGTGTTCGAGCGCGCCGACCGCCCGGTTGCGGATCTCGGTGACGATTTCGGCGGGCGAGGGCGCGACCTCCGGCGCCGGAGGCGGGGTGTGCGACGCCGGGGCGTACGACGGCGAAGCGTGCGCGGCAGCGGTACGCGTCGGATGCGGCGAGCGCTGGAGCGGGATCCCGGCGACCGCCGCGGCCGGCAGCCGCTCGCTGCGGCAGCCCGTCAGCGTGGCGCGGACCAGTGGGCTGCGGCGCGCGCTGTGCAGCGTCCAGGCCGCCGCGGCGGCGAAGCAGTCGCCCGCGTCCGCGCCCTGCCGTTCCGCTTCCGCCAGGGCGTTCTCGACCCCGGCCAGAAACGTGTCGGCCTCGCGGCGCGCGAGCGCGCGGGCGAGGCCTTCCTTGCTGCTGAACTCGTTGTAGAGGGTCTGCCGGGACACCCCGGCCGACAGCGCCACATCGACCATCCGCACCGCCGCCCAGGGCCGGGCGCCCAGTGCGGCAAGAGCCGCGTCCAGTAATGATTCCCGCGCAGTAGGCATCATTGCCTCCAAGGGCCCGCATATGTCCCGGACAGCGGCCGTGGGCAAAGAATTGACGCGTCACAGACCGCTGTCAAGGCTCCGCGCACCGTCCGCGTGACCTCGGCCGGTTGCGATCGCTACTGTTCGCCTTATGCCCGACTTCAACGACGACCTGCGCCTCGCCCACATCCTCGCGGATGCCGCCGACGCCACCACCATGGAGCGCTTCAAGGCTCTGGACCTCAAGGTCGAGACCAAGCCCGACATGACGCCGGTGAGCGAGGCCGACAAAGCGGCGGAGGAGCTGATCCGCAGCCAGTTGGGCCGCGCCCGGCCCCGGGACGCGGTGCTCGGCGAGGAGTACGGCAGCCACGGCAACGGCCCGCGCCGGTGGATCGTCGACCCGATCGACGGCACCAAGAACTACGTGCGCGGGGTACCCGTCTGGGCGACCCTCATCGCGCTGATGGTGCGCGGCGAGCAGGGTGACGAGGGTGTGGTGGGCGTGGTCTCCGCGCCGGCGCTCGGGCGGCGCTGGTGGGCTTCGAAGGGCGGCGGCGCGTACACCGGGCGCAGCCTGTCGGCCGCCACCCGGCTGCATGTGTCGAAGATCAACAAGCTGGAGGACGCGTCCTTCGCGTACTCCTCGCTCAGCGGCTGGGAGGAGCAGGGCCGGCTCGACGGCTTTCTGCACCTGTCCCGGAACTGCTGGCGCACCCGCGGCTACGGCGATTTCTGGCCGTACATGATGGTCGCCGAGGGCTCGGTCGACATCTGCGCCGAGCCGGAGCTGAGCCTGTGGGACATGGCGGCGCCCGCCGTCATCGTGCAGGAGGCCGGCGGCCGGTACACCAGCCTGGACGGCGAGCCCGGCCCGTTCGGCGGGAACGCGGCGGCCTCGAACGGGCTCCTCCACGAGGAGCTGCTGGGATACCTGGGGCGCACGGGCTGAACGAAACGGCGGCCCGCCTCCCCTTGCTGAGCCGGACAGAGCATGTGAATATGAGAATGCCCGAGCTTGTGAACTTGTGAACGCATTCTCTAGGGGTAGCCCATGCTCGTCCGAGACGCCATGAGCACCGTCGTCCTGACCATCGGACCCGCCCACACACTGCGCCAGGCCGCCCGCCTGATGGCCGTCCGACGCATCGGCGCGGCCGTCGTCCTCGACTCCGACACCTGGGGAGTCGGCATCCTCACCGAGCGCGACATCCTCAACGCCATCGGCGCCGGCCTGAACCCGGACGTCGAGACCGCCCACGACCACACCACCACCGACGTCGTCTTCGCGACGCCCGAGTGGACCCTGGAGGACGCCGCGTCCGCCATGGTGCACGGCGGTTTCCGGCATCTGATCGTGCTGGACGGCCGCGACCCCGTCGGGATCGTGTCGGTCCGCGACATCATCCGCTGCTGGGCACCGGACCGGGCCACCGCCGGAGCGCAGAGCGCACTGGCCGGCTGACCCCCGCCCACGACCCGCGTTCACGGCCGCGCCGGCCGGGGACGGCGAAGAGGCCGGAGCCCCATGGCGTCCGGCCTCTTCGGTTGACGACCTGGGGAGCGATACGGAGCGGGCTCCCGACGCCCTGCGACTCCGCCTCCGGCGTTGTCGTCGGTCGACGACGCTCCGCGTCGCCTCCCTCCTCCGCCTTGGACGCGAAGCCGCATGACGCCGCTCGCTAATCCACTCCGCCTCGCCCCCCAGGTCGTTACGACAAGCGTCCGGTCAGCCGCGGAGGGCCTGGACCGCGGCTTCCAGCCGCTTGCCGTAGTCGGGGTCCGCCTGGCGGAAGTTGTTCACCGCGCGCTCGGCGATGTCGTCGCGCGAGACCTTGGAGATGAACTGCGCCAGGTTGTCGACCAGGCGCTCCTTCTCGTCCTCGGACATGGCGCGGTAGAGGTTTCCGGCCTGCACGAAGTCGTCGTCCTCGGCGTGCGAGGGCGCCTCGGAGGTGCCGGTGGCACCGGAGACCGGGAGCGGCTGCCACAGCGGCTCGTTGGTCTGCTGCGGGCCGCCGAAGCTGTTCGGCTCGTAGTTCTTGGCGCCCTTGTGACGGCCGTCGTACAGGTAGCCGTCACGGCTGTTGGTGCGTGCCTCGGTGGCGTGCGGGCGGTTCACCGGCAGGTGGTCGGCGTTGATGCCGACGCGGTAGCGGTGGGCGTCGCCGTACGCGAACAGCCGGCCCTGGAGCATCTTGTCCGGGGACGGGCCGATACCGGGCACGAAGTGCGCCGGGGAGAAGATCGACTGCTCGACCTCGGCGAAGATGTTCTCCGGGTTGCGGTTGAGCTCCAGCTTGCCGATCTCGATCGGCGGGTAGTCCGCGTGCGGCCACACCTTGGTGAGGTCGAACGGGTTGAAGCGGTAGTTCGCCGCGTCGGCCGCCGGCATGACCTGGATCTGCACCGTCCAGGACGGGAAGTCGCCGCGCTCTATCGACTCGCGCAGATCACGCTGGTGCGAGTCGGGGTCCATGCCCGAGAGCCGGTTCGCCTCGTCCGTGGTCAGGTTCTTGATGCCCTGGTCGGTCTTGAAGTGGTACTTGACCCAGAAGACCTCGCCCGCGGCGTTGTTCCACTGGTAGGTGTGCGAGCCGTAGCCGTTCATGTTGCGCAGCGTCGCCGGGATGCCGCGGTCGCCGAAGAGCCAGGTCACCTGGTGCGTCGACTCGGGGCTCAGGCCCCAGAAGTCCCATACGTTGTCCGCCTCCTGGGAGCCGGTGTACGGATCGCGCTTCTGGGTGTGGATGAAGTCGGGGAACTTGATGGCGTCCTTGATGAAGAACACCGGGGTGTTGTTCCCGACGAGGTCGTAGTTGCCGTCCTCGGTGTAGAACTTCAGCGCGAAACCGCGCGGGTCGCGCACCGCGTCCGCCGAGCCCAGGTTGCCCGCCACGGTGGAGAACCGCAGGAAGGTCTCGGTCTGCTTGCCGACCTCGGACAGGAACGCCGCCCGGGTCCACTCCGAGACGTCACGCGTCAGCGTGAAGGTGCCGTAGGCGCCGGCGCCGCGGGCGTGCACGATGCGCTCCGGGATGCGCTCACGGTTGAAGTGCGCGAGCTTCTCCAGCAGCGACTGGTCCTGGATCAGCACCGGGCCGCCCGGACCTGCCGTCTGGCTGTTCTGGTTGTCCGCCACCGGTGCTCCGGCCTCGGTGGTCAGCGGGCCCGTTTCCTGAACCGTCACGTGCGTCTCCCTGGATCCTGATCGACCTGTCCCTCGGCTGTCGCCGGAATCGATCCTACGATAGACAGAGTCTAAGTCAAGAAGAGCACCATCCCCGGACTCATTCGGACCCCGGACCGAGCGCTGTTACGCTGCTGCGTATGAGTGACCTTCTGGAACGACTGCGCGAACGCGGCTGGCGGCTGACCGCCCAGCGGCGTGTCGTGGCCGAGGTCCTCGACGGCGACCACGTGCACCTGACCGCCGACGAGGTGCACGCCCGCGCCACCTCCCGACTGCCGGAGATCTCCCGGGCGACCGTCTACAACACCCTCGGCGAGATGGTGACCCTCGGTGAGGTCATCGAGGTCGCGACGGACGGCCGCGCCAAGCGGTACGACCCGAACGCGCACCACCCGCACCAGCACCTGATCTGCTCGCGCTGCGGCACGATCCGCGATGTCCACCCCGCCGGCGACCCGCTCGCGAGCCTCCCCGCGACCGAGCGCTTCGGCTTCACCATCGCCGACGTCGAGGTCACCTACCGCGGTCTGTGCCCCGACTGCTCCTGACGGGCGCGGCTCCCGCGTCCGGCGCCAGCCGCTCGGCCGCCCTGCGCACGGCCGGCTCGGTACGGGTCCTGCCCACCCAGACCGTTTCGGCGGGCACCTGCGCGGCCACCCGCGCCAGCGCCTCGAACACCTCCCTGGCCACCCCCGGATCGGGGTCGAGCGCCAGTGGCGCCAGCAACCGCACCAGATCGTCCGCGGGCGCGAGCCGCCCCAGCGCCCGCACGGCACAGCGCCTTACCCGCGCCGGCCGGGCGACCGGCCCAGGCCCGGCTCCCGGCTCGGGTCCCGGCCCTGCTCCCGGCCCGGTGAAGCGCAACAGCACCGGTACGTCCGTCGCGTCGCCGCACTCCCCCAGGCCCGCCAGCAGACCGGCCACCAGCCCCGCCGGACCGCCGGGCCCGCACCGGCCGAGCTGTCTGCGGTAGACCCGGGCCGGCGGCTCACCGCGCCGGTACAGCTGCCACCGCGCCTGCGCCCGCACCATCCGGGCCGGATCGGCGAGCACGCTCACCAGGCGCGCGGCCGGCACGTCGACGGGCAGCGCCGCCACCGCGAGCTCCCGCACCGCCGCGCTGCGCGCCCACATCAGCCGTCCCGCCTGATCCGGATCGATCTCCAGCAGCCGTTCCGCGCACAGCCGCCGGCACACCTGGTCCCGGTCGCGCAGCGCGGTCCGCAGCAGGTCGCCGCGTACGTACTCCCCCAGTTCCAGAGCCAGTTCCATCCCGAAGCGGCGGGTCCGCGGATCACCGTCGGCGGCCAGCGCGCGGACCGCACGCCGGTACGCCGGCTCCGCGAGCACCGCGCGGTACCCGGCCGGCTGACCGCCCGCCCGGCGCCTGCCGCCCAGCCGCAGCAACAGCCGCAGGGGGACGGCGCCTTCGTCGCG
>NZ_JAAGLX010000044.1:0-68870 GCF_010548325.1 Streptomyces sp. SID13666
CCGACTGAACGTCAGGAATCCCGACGGAACAGCGAAATATTCACCCCACCGAGTGAACCCCCCTTGGCCTGCCCTGCCAGGTCAGACAGTCCCCAAGAACGCACTGGAACACACGGTCATAGAGACACAGTCCATCCGCCCCGTCGGACCCACCGTCCGCATCACCCCCGCCCAACGCACCAGGAGACCGCCATACAGTTCCATCCAACGATCGTGCTCTTCCCCGCGCTCAACGATGAAGACCTCAACGCCCTCGCCGACAACATCAAGGAACATGGGCTGCTGCACCCCGTGGTCCTCGATCGCAGCGGCCAGGTCCTCGACGGACGCAGCCGCCTGAAGGCGTGCGAAATTCTCGGTGTCGAAGCCTCCTTCACCACGTACGAAGGCGACGACCCTGTCGGCTACGCCTTGTCCGTGAACATCCACCGACGCAATCTGACCAAGGGCCAGATCGCCATGATCACCGCGAAAGCCTGTTCACTGAGTGAACAGAGCGGGCGTTCACCGAGTGAACACACCTCGCGTTCACTCAGTGAACGGCTCGGGGTCTCGCTGGGCACCGTCGGCAAGGCAAACACCGTACTGCTGCACGCGCCTGACCTCGTGGACCCGGTGATCAGCGGCGCCACGGGACTCAACGAGGCGTACTCCGTCGCCCAGGACAACAAGGCCACAGCCAACTCCGCCGACGTCCAGCTCGCCCGCCTACGGAAGGATGATCCCGAACTGGCCAACCGGGTCGTCGAGGGTTCCCTGACGCTGGCCGGCGCGTTGGCAGAGCGCACCGAGCGTGTCGACGAGGAGATTCGCCAGCGCCGGGTCGCTACCCAGCTCCTGTGCGAGGTCCTGCCCTCCCTCGCCCAGGTCCGGGGCAGCCAGACCTTCGCCCTGTACGACCCCGAGTTCGCCACGCCCGGACGCGCTGTGACCCGCGAGGTCATCGCGCATGCTGCCACGGCAGTGGCCGAGATGGCAGCCGTATGGAAGGAGCGTGACCTTCCGTGAGCAACGATTTCGACGCAGTACTGCGAAAACTCGCACTCGAAGCCGCCGAAGAGGTCACCGACGCCAACGGCCGCATCAACTTGGCAGAATTCCACGCCGCTCTGGACGGGCGGATTCGTCAGGTCCCGGAGCTGTACGACGGGGCCATGTACAAAGCCACTCAGTCGGTTGCGCGCGACTTCGCTGAGCGGCGCAGCCCACGCCGCCATCGCAAGACCGGCGGGCTGTACCACCCGAAGAGCATTTTCCGGCTCGGCCGGGGCATCTGGGTGTGGATGAAGGATGCCACTCCCACCGACACAACCCAATGGGCGAGCGTCTCCTCCCGAAATACCGTCCGCGTCATCGCCGCAGAGGCAGAAAAGCAGCAGTATGCCCTCGACCGGACGTCGCCTTCCGCGAGAACCCCACCTGCGAGCGTCTCGCCCAGCTCGAAGAGAACGTCTTCCACTACCAGCAGGGCACCCTCGACGACCTCGCCTTCGATGAGCCGTAGCCCGCACGGGCTCCTCGAAGCCCCATAGGGCTTGGGTACCCCTCGCGCGACCGCTCGCCGGTCTGCCCCTACAGGTCACCGCACCGTGCTCGCGGCCACCGAACCCCATGGGGTTGAAGCAAGAGCAAAGGACTCATGAATCCCGATCCCCGACGAGAACTGATACCGCGCGGCGACACCCTCCGCCTCATCAGCGCCCTGGACGGCGTGAAGGCAAAATTCCGCGACGCAGCCCAGCAATGGCAGCTCCTGGATGACACCGGTCACGTACCGGCGTCCCCGTCCTACGCCGTGCTGATCCAGCATGCCGCGGACGCGCAGGCTATCTCCCACGAAGTCCTGCAGCTGACGGCCGAATTCACCCGGACCGCGCACAGCACCAACCGTGCCGGCAGCGCCGTACTCGCCCACCTCGCGACAGCGGCCACCATGTCGAGCCACGCGGTAGCGCACTTCGCCGAGACCGCGGAGACCGCCCTCTCGCTTCCCCGGTCCTCCGGCCCGACAGACCGGCAGTATGCGGAAAACCGCATGGTCATCGACCACGCCACGGCGCGCGCCTACCTACGGCGCACGGCGGAATCGCTGCGCGACGCGGTCAAGGACCTCGACATACATCTCGACATCCACCGCTTCTTCCCTACGCTGTCCCGGCCGGAAAGCCCGGTGCCGCTGCCGCTGCCGCCCAAGCCGAGCACACACCGTCTCTAGCCCGCGTCCCATTCCAAGGAGTCCTCTGAACCGCCCCGCCCATTTCACCGACGCCGACTGGGCCGAATTCCAACGGTGCCAAGTCGACCACGACGAGCTCATGGCACAGGTCGCCGATCGCGAAGCCCAGATGGAACACGACCTGATCGACACCTACGACGCGTACGAACTCGACTACACGCCCCGACCGGATCCGAAGCCCCACCCCGCACGTCCAATCTCGCCGCTTCTCCCCGCACCCGCCTCGCGCAGGAGAAGCCGTGGTCGCTGACAGCAAAAACACCCCGGACGCCTTCCACGCTGACGCCCGCCGCCAGCCCTTTGACGCAGGCTCACTCGCACCGCTGCCCGACCACCGCAACGCGGATACCGCCTGGTGGCAGGAGCTGTGGCGCCGCCACACGCACATCACCACACCGCTGCGGCAGCGCGGGCTCCAGTGCGACATCGAGTTCGGTCTCAGCGCGTACATCGTGCGGGTCTCGCTCCCTGACGACAGCTGCCTCATCATCGGCCCACCGCAGGAACCCCCCTCCGAGCGACCGCCGGGAGACCCGGAAGGGTGGGTCGTGACCCGCCAACACCAGGATCACTCTGAGCTGTTCGAAGTGCTCTACGATTCGTCCCCGTCGACCGACCCCGGTGTCCCTGAGCGGCCTGAGGCCCGGCACGGCGGCAGCGCCACACCTGTGATCGAGGCGATCGACCAGCGGCTCGCCCAGCTCGGCCTGCTGCCGCTGCCTGACGGGTCGGATACAAGCCTGCGGGTGCCCCCGGCTTCGCAGCCCGGGGCACCCGAGCCTGCCGTCGATGCCACAGGCGACGTCGCCGGTTACGTCTATGGCGACGCTCTCCTCGCGCTCACCGACCGGCTCAACGGAGCCGCGTCGCACGCGGAGGCCGCCGCGCTGCTGCACCAGGTCCTGGATCCGATCAACGGACTTCTGGAGCGGCTCGGCGAGTTCTTCGAAGCGGCCGGTGAGAAGGCCAAGGAAGCCGAGCACGATGACGGTTTCGACCTGTCGTACGACCTCGCCGACGCCGCTTCCGAGATCCGCAATCTCGGGGAGGTTCTGCACGTGGCCGAGGACCGGATGCGGGCACTGAGCCCGCCCCCTCCGCCGCCCCGGCCTTCAGCGGCCCCGCTGGGCACGCCGCCTCTCCCCCCGCCGGCCGGGCGGCCGGCACCGCCCCAGCGCAGCCGCTGATGCCGCCGCCTCTGGCAACCTCTTCCCTCAGGAATCCATGACCCCAGCCCGATCCGACCTGTCCGAGTTCGCCACTGCCCTGGCCACCCGCCTGCCCGGCTCCTGGACCAGCCAATACCAGCGCCACGTACGGTACGAGGACCAGTTCCCCCTGAGCGAGCAGCTCTGGGACAACGGCCACGTCGCCTACATCGTCAGCCAGTACGTCATCGCACACGACGCCGTCCTGCACGGCCCCGGAGGCCAGCGGCTGTACGTCGCCGACCGGCCCCGCTACCGGCACCAGTTTGTCGTCGCTCCGCTCGAACCCGATGAGGACGGCGTCAAGCCCCACCACTTCGTCGGCGTCGAGGAGCCGAACGGCATCGCCGTCCCCAACGATCCCGCGCGGGCGGCGGCCCACGTTGCACGGCGGGTGCTGCCCCGCTACGAGCAGGCTCTGGACGAGGTGTTCGACTACGCGGCATTCCAGCCCGACCCGCCGCACCGGTCCGCACCGCCGCAGGTCGCCCAGGTCCTGACCTTGACGTTGTACGACGACGGAGCCCTGGGCGCACCGTACGCGACCGTGCCCGAACAGGCCCGGAACACTTTGTACGCCCAAGGCTTCCAGTACCAGCCGCACCAGGCCGCGTTCCTCCTGCCCAGTGCATATGGCGAAACCGGTCGCGCCCTGCGGGTGCAGGCCGTGGCCCGGCTGCTCACGGCTCAGGGCATCGGGGTGAACCTGCGACGTGCCGCGCCGACCACCAGCCCCGGTCTTCCGCCGGCTTCACCGCAGGTCGCCCGCGCGCCCCAGCGTTGATCCGTCCGCACGCGTTCCCCACGGAGTTCCGCTGCTTTCTGACATCGACGCCGTGAGCCAACTGCGTGGCCTGGCCGAGCGCATCCACCAAGCGGCCGATGACGTGCCCCTCACCGACGCGAGGCACTGCGTCAGTGACAACCTCGACGAACTAGACGACCGGGTCCGTGACATCGCCGGGCTGATCGTCCACGTCACCAGTGCCGCCGCCTTCGCCGACCGTGAAACGAGCGGTCCTACCGGCGCGAACGACGCCACCCCGCGCAGGGTCACCGCGCTGACGCGCGCCGTGGGCACCCTCGGACGCGCCTTGGCCAACCTCAGCGCAGCCGTCGCCCACGTCGGGGACCTGCACCACGTCGCCAGCCTTCCTCGCTCGCCAGAGCGCGCCCGTGACCAGCAGGTCTCGCGCTCCGCAGTCGACGGCCGCCTCAACAGTGCCCACCGCCACCTGCACGAGGCGGCCCGCCAGCTCCTTCTCGACGCGGGACAACTCACCCCGACGAGCAGGGGACCACACAGCCTCCATGCGCCCTCGGCGGCACCCGTCGCGCCCCGGCCCGTCGCGCCCGCCCCCACCCGCACGCACTGACCCCATCCCAACAGACTCTGGAGAGCCCCATCCGCATCGCCCGCCGCACCCTGCCACTGATCGCCGGCGCCGCCTGCCTCGCCCTGGTCATGACCGGCTGCTCCGCCGACAACGGCACCCCCGAGCACAATCCCAGTACCAGCGCCAGCACTGCGCCGAAGCCGGCGCCGGCCCTCAGCTCCGCTCAGGCCCGGGACGTCATCACCCACTACTCAAAGATCAACAACGTGGCCAACGCGTCGCGTGACCGCGCCCTGCTCGGCACCGTCGAGGACGGCCCGCTGTATGCCATGTCCCTGTCGGACTACACCGAGGCCGAGGGCATGCCCGCAGCCGACCGCAAGCCGTACACGCCATGGTCGTACGACACCGCGAGCGCCAAGCTGTACATCCCGCGCCTGGCACCCGGGCAGGACCGCTGGTTCGCCGCCGCACTCGCGGGCCAGAAGGGAACCGCCCCCTCCCGCCTGGTGGTGTTCACCGAACGGCCCGCGAACCAGCGCTGGGAACTGGTCTCCGTCGTCGACCTCGAAGACCACACGCTGCCGGACGTCGCCCTCGACCAGGCCGGCTACGCCACCGCCGTCTCCGCCAACGGCAACCAGCAGCTCGCCGCCGGCCCGGACGTGCTGCGGGCCGCGGTCCTCGACAACTTCGCCACCGGTGGCACGAACACCGGGACGAAGGTGTTCGCGCCGACCGAGGCGAGCAAGAAGCAGATCAAGGTCCACGACAAGACCGGCACCCAGTACGGAAACCTCGGCACCAGCGTCTTCGCCGGGGCCCCCAACCGCTACACCGACGCCTACGCGCTCAAAACCACCGACGGCGGCGCCCTGATCCTGTTCTCCCACACGCACACCCAGACCGACGCCGTCGCCCACGCAGGTCTGCAGATCACCCCTGGCAAGGAAGACCGGGCCTGGCTCCATGACGTGCCGCGCAGCTCCATCCAGTACACGTTCGTGTGCAACGACGCCGCGACCGTCCCGGCGACGGCCGCCCCGTCCCGGTTGATCGGCTACACGTGCGCCCGCACCAACGCCTCCGGCACACCGGCCGCCGCCGGGCCGTCCGGCCGCGCGTAGGCCACGCCTGCACCGAGGAATGTCGTTGACCCATCCTGATTTCGAGCTGTACGACAACGCCGGCCGCGACGCGGAGCAGATCGCCGCCGCCCACTCCGGCATCGCCACCCGCGCCGACCTCCTACGGTGGGCGCGGCGCGACGCCACGCGCTTCCTGGCCGAGCACCAGCTGCCGGACGCACCGCTGCCCGGCCCGGACCCCGCGCCCTACATCGCCGCTCTCGCCGCGGCCGAGACACCCGCCGAGGCGCACGCCGTCACCAGCCGCCTCTTGGACGCAGCCGAACCGGCGCTCCGTGCGGTGAGTGACTACCTCGTAGCTGCCGCCCACTGGCGTGGCCAGTACCACGCGGCGGCCAAGGGCTCGCCGCCCAAGCTGCTTCGGGAAGCGGCCAGCCGCAGCCTGTCCGTACTGGCCATGGCGGACCATGCCGACCTGGAGGCGCTGCGGGCCGAGTACGACCCCGCGCCGACGGCGAAGAACCCAACTCCGCCTCAGGCCCCAGGTGTTCTCGGACTGCCCCCGTCGCCGCCCAGCCAAGCTCCCCCGCGGGGGCCGTCGCACTGACCACCCCAAACACCGGGATCCGTAACGCGACCTGGAGACCTCCCTGTCCACGCGTTCCTTCATCGCCCGCCCCACCGACACCGGCTACAGCGGCATTTACGTCCACCTCGACGGGACGCCCAGCCACCACCTCCCCCTGCTCTTGGCCGCCTACCAGCACACCTTCGGGCGTGATCTGGAGGCGATGTCCCGTCACCTCATCGACGATGTCGCCGTCGGCTGGGACGAGCTGGGCACCGACCTCCTCGACGGCGCGCCGCCCGCCCTCATCACCGCGCTGACCGGCGGCGAGCAGTGGCCCAGCCGCACGCTGGACCACCTGATCACCCCGGACGGATCCCCGCCGGTGCGCATGACGGTCACCGAAGACACCGCCGACGAGCAGGACATGCAGTGGGGCTACCTCCTGCACCGGCACGGCATCGAAGTGATCAACATCCTCAGCAGCAAGGCCGGTCCCGTCGTCGGCTGGGACACCGATCCGTGCCTGGCATTCAGCGACCACCCAGGCCACTGGCCCCCGCCCGCCACCACACCGATCACCGAGTCCGCACCCGCCCTACGGCCAGCACGCAGCGCTCCCGCCCCAGCGCCCGCACAGCCCCGCACCGCCGCCCGCCGCTGACCCCTCTGCCCACACTTCCCGGAGACTGTCCTGACCACGCCCCTGATCACGGTCGTCATCGCCACCCGCCTGCGCGAGGACCGGCTGGACTACCTGACCGCCATGCACGCCAGCCTCACCCGCCAGGCCGCCCCCTGGGAGGCGGTGATCGCCGTCGATGGTGCCGATCCTGACCGCCTGCCGGCCCCGCTCGCAGCCGACCCGCGAGTCCGCGTCCTCGCCCTGGACCGTCCCGTGGGCGCCGCTTGTGCGCGGAACTTGGGTCTCGGCCTAGTCCGTACCAAGTATGTGAACTGGGCGGATGACGACGACGAGTTCGCCGACGATGCCATGGTCGTGCGACTGAACACTCTGGAATCGACCGGGGTGGGCTGGTGCGCGGGATGGAGCGAGGACGTCCACGCCGACGGCTCGACCGCCCTGTGGCGCTGCCCCACGCCGCCCGGCCGCCACGAGGCCGGCGACGTATGGACGTACTGGAAGTCTCCGGCCGACACCATCCCGATCGGGCCGACCACGATCCTCGCGCGCACCGACCTCGTACGCGCCGCCCCGATGGGCGGTCTCGTGCAAGGCGAAGACTATTGCGCTGCCGTCGGCGTCTGCACGCTCGCTCCCGGGATCCTGCTGCCTGTTCCCGTATACAGATATCGGCAGCATGCAGGCCAGATGACAGCCCAGCTCGGATACGACCAGCTGGAAGCGTCGGCCAGAGAGCACGCCTGGCACTACGGCCGCAGCCTGCGCGCCGTCCTTCGCAATCGTGAGGCTCTAGGATCCGCAACTGCGCTAGCAGTGACGGCAGTTCGTTAGCAACGGATTAGCAAATCCGCGATCTGATTGACAACCACTACGTTCAGTAGCGATCTCTGTTGGGGCGCTTCCGGTCTTCGTCCAGTACTCGCAGTCTGCCCTCCGTACGGTTTCAAGCATGGCAGTCCGGAGCGCGGGCAGTACCCGCCGTACATGCAAGGTTCCAACCGTGTCGATCCGGTACAAAGACGCGCCCGTACGTGAGGTGCCGATCCGGCAGATGAGATTGGCGGACTTCAACGAGTCGAAGCCATGGCGGGGCGTCCGGTCGGTACACGGGATGCCCCACCATTCGGGCAAGTACTCGTCTGCCACGACGGGCGGGCATGTGGTCTACGAGAGCCGACTGGAGCTGGCGCGGTTATTGCTGGCGGACTTCGACCCCGAAGTCCGGGGGATCTTCGCTCAGCCGTGTCGGTTAACGGCTCGGGTCGGCGCCCGGGTGCGGCACCACGTACCGGACTTCCTGCTGCTCATGCGCTCTGGGACCGTGCGGGTGGTCAACGTCAAGCCGGCGGGCCGCCTGAAGGACCCGAAGATCGTGGAGGCCCTGGCATGGCCGGGTGAACTATTTCAGCAGCACGGCTGGGACTACGAGATCTGGTCCGGGGCGGGCCGGGCGCTGCTGGAGAACGTGCGATTCCTGGCCGGTTACCGGCGCCCCGGCGTGGTGCCCGAGGCCGAGGTGGAGCAGGCATGGCAGCAGGTCGTCGACGGTGAGGAACTGGCCCTGGCGGAACGTCGCCTGGCGGGCGACCGGCCGTCCCAGGAGGCGAGACCGCCTTTCATGGTGCTGTTGTGGGCCGGTCGGCTGACCACGGACCTGTCCCGCCCGCTGTCTGGTGAGTCCGTGCTGCGGAGGTGCACGTGACCACGTGGACGACGCCGCTGCGGCCGGGGCTGCCGATCAGCTTCGATGGTGAGCAGTTCACGGTTGCCGAGATCGAAGGCCGTCGGGTTCTCCTCCGCCCGACGGCCGCAGTCATGGGCGTTCCGCAGTGGCGGCAGGTGGACATCTCCGTGCTGCTGGCTCATCCCACTACCGAGATCCTGGTCCCGGTTCCGCAAGAGGAACCGGCGGCTGCGGCTGTCCTGGGCGGTCTTGGCGACGGGGAGGATGAAGAGCTGACGCGGCGGTACCGCCACGTCCAGGAGGTCAGGACCGGCTACCAGCTCGGCAGCGAGGCACTGGCTCTTCCGGGCGAGCCGCAGCCAGATTACGCGCCCGGTACGCCCAAGATGCGCCGGTACGCCGCTAAGGCGGCGGAGCTCGGAGTCGCCGAGAGCACGATCCGGAACTGGGTAAGGGCAGTGGAGCGCTCCGGTCCGGTCGGTCTGGTACGCGAACGGCCCAAGGCGAGCGTGTTGGACCGGGCTGACGATCGGTGGCTGGAGATCGCCAGGTCGGTGCTGAAGGGGCACGAGAGGGCCTCCAGGCCGGTGCGGAATCTGATCCTGATCGAGATCGAGGAACGCCTGGTCAGGGAATACGGGAAGGGCGCTGTTCCGCTTCCGGCCCGTACGACGGGCTACGAACTGCTGCGGGCACTGGCCAAGGGCACGAACGCTTTCGAGGGCAGCACGAAGGGGAAGCGGTCGATCGCGGATGCCCCGAAGGGGACGTCTGGCAGGCTGCGGGCGACCCGGCCGGGCGAGTTCGTGGTGCTGGATACCAACTGCCTGGACGTATTCGCGATGGAACCGGTGACCTGTCAGTGGGTGCGCTGCGAACTGACCGTTGCGATGGACCTCTACAGCCGGTGCATCACGGGCCTGCGGCTGACCCCCGTCTCGACGAAGTCGACGGACGTGGCAGGGGTGTTGTACGAGACGGTCCGTCCCCGCGAGGTGCCGCAGGACGGGGGCGAGCCGCTGCCGTATTGCGGTGTTCCCTCCACGGTCGTGGTTGAAGCGGACAAGCTGGTCGACCGGGACGGTCAGCCACTGCTGCCGACGGTCGCGGCCGAGACGATCATCTTCGACCACGGCAAGGTCTATCTGTCGAACCACATCGAGAGCGTCTGCGCGAAGCTGGACATCTCGCTGCAACCGGCCCGCCCGAAGACGCCGACCGATAAGCCTATCGAGCGCTGGTTCCGCACTCTGAATCAGGGGCTGCTGGCCGCGCTGCCGGGTTACAAGGGCTCGGATGTGCACAGCCGCGGCGAGAAGGTCGAGGACGAGGCGTTCTTCTTCATCGACGAACTCGAAGCGATCATCCGCGAGTGGATCGCCCGGATCTATCACAGGCGCCACCACCGCGGACTGTGCATCCCTGAGGTCCCGGGGCTGAAGCTGAGCCCGCTCGACATGTTCGAGCACGGCGTGACCCGCGCCGGCCCGCTGAGGATTCCGGCCCGCCCGAATCTGGCCCTGGAGTTCCTGGAGGAGGAACGTGTACCCATCCATCACTACGGCGTCGAGCTCGAAGGACTGCGCTACAACGGCGACGCGCTGAACGACTACCGCAATCAGCCCAGTCCGTATCGTGGAGTGGATGCGGGCAAGTGGCCGATCGCACTGGACCGCGGCGACGTCACCAAGGCGTACTTCCAGGACCCGAAGCAGCGGACCTGGCACACGCTCGACTGGGAGCACGCCCCCGCACTCAGGGGCCCGGTCAGCCGGGAGGCGCTGGTCTATGCCCGTCGGCTCGCCAAAGCGGCCCACCGCTTCCCGGACACGAAGCGAGCACTGGTCGAACTCCTCGAACGATGGGGTGCTGGACTGGCTGCGGACCGCACCGAGCGGCGGATGGCGGTGCGGCTGTCCCAGGAGCGGCTGCGCATGGTCGGAGAAGACGAAGCGCCAGCCGGCACCGACGTCGTCGCCTCCCTCCCGGCCCTGCGGAAAGTGGCAGCCGCCGGCGGGCCGGGGGCCGATCGGAGCGAGACGGAGGATCCGGACCTGCGGGTCGTCGAAGGGGTGGACGAGGTGCCGGGCGGGGATGATGACGAGGACGATGAGCTGGAGGCCGTCTTCCCGGGCGAGGAGAACGGCGCCGCGATCGACGAGGACGCCTACTACGCCGACGTCTGGGAGAGCCGTTGAGCACGGCGGGCGGTGCCGCGGACGCCGAGCCGTTCGAAGGCGACGACCGCCAGTACAGCCCGACCCGGCTGCCCGGATGGCTGCAGGAAGTCTACGGACCCGACCGGATCCGGCCCGAGCAGTTGAGCCGGGCCCAGCTCGCCAAGCTTTCACCGCGGGCGCTCTCGGTACACAACGACAACCGGGAGGTCTGGCACGCCAACATCGGCCCCATCGACACTCCGCAGCTGCTCGCGCTCCATGCGGACCTGCGCGAGATCATCGAGTCGAACCGGCAGGACGGCAACAAGACCAAACCGGCAGCCCTGGTGGACGCCCACCCAGGACTCGGCAAGAGCACGGCGGTGCGCGCGTACGGCTGCGATCTGTTCAAACGGCAGGTCAACCTGCGCGGAGACACCACGCCGGATGGTGCCCGGCGGGTGCCGGTCATGTACATCGCGCTCAGCGGCAACACGCAGATCCGCGGCCTGAACGCGGCGATCTGCCGGTTCTACGGGCTGCCCGTCAAGGGGGACGCGGACACGCTGGCCGAGCGGGCCGTGGACGCGGTCTTGTCGATGAAGACCGTCGCCATGGTTATCGACGACATCCATTTCCTGGCCGGCTCGACGTCGAACGCGGTCCGCATGGCCAACCAGCTCAAGTACCTCTCCAACGTCTTCCCCGTCACCCTGATCTACGTGGGCGTCGGCGTCCAGGAGCGCGGCATCCTCCATGAGGGCTTCTCGCCGAGGGAGAGCCCGCTCGCGCAGTTCGGGCGCCGCACCACGGCGCTGACGTTGATGCCCTTCCAGGTCGATGACGACGAGGGCCGCCTGCAGTGGCGCCAGCTGCTCAAGACGATCGAGCAGAAGCTCGTCCTGGCCGAGAAGTACCCCGGCATGCTCGCCGAGGACCTCTCGGACTACCTCTTCGCCCGTTCCACCGGGCATTTCGCGTCGCTGATGTCGCTGGTCAACCGGGGCTGTCTGCGCGCGATCCGAGGTGGGAACGAGCGCCTGGACGAGGAGCTGATGAACCAGGTGAAGAACGACGCCGCGGCCGAGGAGGCTCGCAAGGAACTGGAGGCCGAGATCAAGGCCGGTCTCAAGACCACGCGGCCGACCCAGGATCCACGACGCCGGAGGAAGTCGGCATGACGGGCTGGAGTGACGAGCGCATCCCCATCGGGGTAGCGCCCTCCCTTGGGGAGGCCCTGGACAGCTGGCTTGAGCGGTACGCGCACCGCCTGCGCACGCACACCGTGGACTTCGCCGACTACCTGGGGCTCCCGCACGCATCCGTGCGCAGGATGGTCCGGCGCTTGACCGAGGGCGAGCTGGAGCTGCTGGAGCGGCGCACCGGCGTCGGGGCCGAGCAGCTGAGGGCGATGACACTGGAGGCGTTCGGCGGTTCCCTCGTGCGGATCACCGGGCCGACCCGCCGGCTGAGAGCGCCCGCCCACTGGCGGTTCTACGGGACCACCTCGCGCTACTGCCCCGCCTGCCTGGCCGGCAACGGGGGCCGGTGGCAGGTGCACTGGCGCCTGGGCTGGGCCTTCGCCTGCATTCGCCACCGGCTCCTGCTCCTCGAACGGTGCCCACGCTGCGGCAAGCACCCGCCCGTACTCAGTGGCGGTAACCACCGCATGCTGTCCCGGCCACAAGCCTGCCGTTCCCTGACCGAGCGCGACGGCCGCGGCACCCGCTGCGGCTACCCCCTGACCGAGGCCCCCGCCGTCTCTCTCGCCGAAGGTGGTGCGGTCCTGCTCTCGCAAGCTGGCGTCAACGCGCACGTCATCGCGGAGCATCGCAGTGCTGCGGCGCGCGAACGGGCCGGGGAACTGTCGCACCTGGGACGACGAGCGCTACGCAACATCGGCGCCCGGCCCGACGTCGTGCCACCCCTCGCACGCGACATCATCACGGCCTGCGGCGGCGAGCTTCTCGCCGGCGCCGCGGCGATGGAGATCCACGACGCGCGCAACGTTGCCATCGGGACCACCCTGGCCGCCATCGCCACCGATCCCCGGCATCCGCTGCACGAGGACGTGTTCGCGTGGATCTGCCTCGCGCCGGACCGCGAAATGGGTGAGCTGCGCGAACACCCCACGCGGTACTTGACCAACTGGAAGTCCGCAGGCCCCCGCGTGATCAACCGCATCCTTGCCGCGTCCGACAGCCAGCTCACGCTCAAGGCCCGGCTGCGCTACGGCACAGCGACCGCCGAGCCCGCCGTGCCCTCCCTGAGCGAGGCCGACATCAGGGTGCGGGCGTCCAAGACGCCCGGCATGCTCTGGCCGTCCTGGACGCTGCGGCTGCTGCCGCCCAAGAGCCCGCACCAGCCGAGGATCGCCGGCCTGCGACGCGCCTGCGCAAGCCTCATGCTCGTTCCCGGCGGCCCGGCCGGACACCGCCAGGGCGCCCGGATCATGGGCAATCCGCACTTCCGCAGCAACCTGGAGGCCCTGCTGGCCTTCGTCGACGCCGATCACATCTGCAGCACGCTGACCCACTACACACGCGTGCTCGACACGCACGAGGTGCCGATCGACTACGCACGCCGCCGAGCCCTGTTCGCCAACGAGGCGACCACGCTGCTCCTCGACGAGAACGCCCACTGGCGCCTCTGCAAGAGCCTGGGCACCCGGCAATTCCAACAAGTCCACCTCTACCGGCTGCGCTGGCAGCTGCGGCGGCTCCTGCTCGGGGCCGACCCGCAGCCCGGCAACCACGCACCCGCCTGGACACACCGCTTCACCTACCGGACGCACCCGGAGATCCTCGCCTTCCTCGACGAGCAGGCGCACCGCAACCTCGCCGCCCACCACATCACCGACGAGCCGGTGACCTGGGAGCCGCCGCCACACTGGCTCGACAACATCGCTCTGCCCCAACCGCCCGTCACCACCCCCACCGAGCGCATCCGCGCCCTGCTGACCCCCCACTCCACCGCCCGCGACGTCGCCCACACCCTCGGTCTCACGGTGCACCAACTGCGCCTGCTGATGGAAAACCGCCGCCTGAGCGCGCAGACCCGCCCGCACAACAAGGGCAACTACCCCCGTCCACCGCACCAGGGCTACCTGGTACCCGACCGGCTGCGGGATCTCTACCAGCGGCAGGGCCTGCAACAGCGGCAGATCGCCCAACTCGCCGGATGCACCCCCGGGATCGTCAAGACCGCGCTCAAGCAGGCCAACATCCCGCTGCGGCCCCGTCGCGCAGCGGGCGAACTGAGACGGTCGGTCGATCCGGTCTGGCTGCGCACCGAGTACCACGACAAGGGCAGAACGGTGGCCGACATCGCTCGCGAGCTGGCCGCCCCCGACTCGAACGTCTCCCAACTTCTCGACGCGTGGGGCATCCCCCGCCATCCGCCAGGCCACAGTGCGCCTCCAGCGTGGCAGCCGAGCCCCTTCGCCAGCCTCGGCGTGCCACTGTCGCCGGACATGGAACGAATCAGCACGCGTGCGGGCGCACTGGAAGAACTACGGACGGCCCTGCTGCTTCCCGGTTTTCGCACGCGCCGCGCGGCGGCACTCACGCTCGGCATCCCCCGAACCTCCCTCAACGGGCGTCTGAAGAAGCTGGAGACGGCCGCGGGCTTCGCGATCTTCAACCACCGCAGACGGCCGGTCGCCCCAACGGCACGCGGCCAGGCCCTGCTCGACGAGGCGCAGCTACTGCTACAGCGCCTCGACACCCGGTCCCGTCCTCGGCCCGTGACGTGTTCCAGCTCTCCGCTGGGAACGATCCACGCCGTGTTGGGAAGCGTTCCGTAAGCAATGCCGTTCTGTTCTTGTGGGGGCCGCTGAGAAGCCTCTCCTCTTGGAGAGATCGCTAGGCACCTGTCGGAGGCGTCGTGCCGTGTTCCGCGTCATCGTCTCCGGCCGGCTGATCGCTCAGGAGCGATGCGCCGAACGCCTGCAAGCGCTCCACCGCTTGGCTGTCGGGCCCCGTGCGGCGGGCCAGCGCGTTGTGGATCTCCTGGTAGACGGACGCCTCCAGGCCGCAGCGGCGGCAGTCCTCCAGGTGTGCCGAGACCCGGCGCGCGGTGATCTCGTCGGTTTCGCCGTCGAGGTAGGACTGGAGCACGCGGGCGACTTGCATGCAGTTCATTCGGCGCTCGGCCGCTGCACGTCGCCACCATGGACGCCTCTTCACATCACACCTCGTTTCGGTGCCAGTCCGGCCGTGGCCAGCCGTGCCCGTATCCGTTTGCGTGCCCGGTGCAGCCGGCTCATCACGGTGCCTTCGGGCACGTCCAGCAGGTGGGCGGCCTCGGCGTAGGTGAGGCCGTCGATGTCCACCAGCTGCACCACCTGCCGGTGCTTGTCCGGCAGCGCGCACAGGGCCTCGTCCACCACCTCATCGAACGCCTCACCCACCACGATCTCTTCCGCCGACCCGCTGGGGCCCGTGGTGCTGAGCCGGTCCAGATCGGTGTCCGGGTCGTCCAGGAGGTGGGGACGGCGGCGGCGGTGGCGGTTGATCTCGGCCCGCCGCATGATCGTCAGCAGCCATGCGCGCGGGTGTTTCCCGTCGAAGCGGTCCACGGCCCGGTAGGCGCGCAGAAGGGTGTCCTGCACGAGGTCCTCGGCGTCCGCCGGCTGCGCGGTCAGCGTCATCGCCACCCGCAGCAGTACCTCCACCTCCGGCAGCACATAGGCGGCGAACGCCTGACCTCGAGGGTCCGCGGGGTCAGGCGGCGCTGTCACTTCGTCTTCCACACGGTGGAAACCCCTTTTCCCCGGACCCGCATTCCATCCTCTTCATCCTTCTGCTTCCCGGCCCCGGGCGCCACTGTGGTCAGTGGCGAGGTGAGGAGCTTGTGCGGGGGCTGGAATGCCGCGCGCGGCAGGACGGGTTTCCGCTGTATGAAATGGCAGCGCGTTCCCGGGCCGGGGCGAGTGTGGGCCGAGTGCCGGGAGAAAATGCGGCATGTGCGGCTGCGCGGTGACGTGGAAGCGTACGTCGACGGGCAGCTCACCGGTGCGCACCGCGTGCGGGTGGCCGCCCACGTCGCCTGCTGCTGGGGGTGCAGCGGCAGTCTGCAACTGCTGCGGCTGGTCAAGGCGTCCCTCCGGGACCATCCCCGGCGGACCCCCCCGTCTCTCGCGTCGGCCCGGGTACGGCGCTTCGCTGATCGCCTCACCACGCCGCCGGGCCGGGACCGGCCCCGCCGTTGAAGGACACCGAGCCTCACTGATCCCGCGCGAACCCTGGCGGCCGGGCGTCCTGGTATCCCGGCGTGCCGGTCAGCAGCAGCCCGACGGTGCGCCCGTGGCCGGTACGGCTGCCCCGTTCACGGGATCGCAGGGGAACAGGCCGAAGTGGTGGCTCTTGTCGCCTGTGACGGTGAAGTGGGGCGCGTAGCGGGTGGCGGCGAGCATGTCGGCGGTGTTGCCGCAGACGAGCATCGGCTTTCCGGTGGGGAAGCGGTGGTGGTCGTCGAGGTCGAAGGCGTGCGGTTGCTCGGCGACGGTGCCGCGGTAGACGGCGACCTGGCCGTAGTCCTCGCAGCGGTCCTCCAGGGGGAGCTTGAAGGCGCGGACGGTGCGGGAGGTGAAGGCGGCAAAGCCGATCTTCCGCTCGATGTCCGGGTCGCTGATCTCCACCGGAGAGGCGGTGACGGTGCGGGCGTCCGGGCAGCCGGCACGGTCCAGGATGCGCCGGAAGTCCTCGGTGTACAGGGCCCCGGCGAGGCATTCGCCGACGAGGACGGGATCGTCGAGGAGGGGGGTGGGCAGGCGGCGGTCGGCGAAGATGTCGGAGAAGTACAGCTCGCCGCCGGGCTTGAGGACGCGGAAGATCTCGGAGAAGACGCGCGGCTTGTCCGGCGACAGGTTCAGGACGCAGTTGGAGACCACCACGTCCACGGAGGCGTCCGGGATGCCGGCCGTGGCCAGGTCTTCGATGTAGCCGTGGTGGAAGTCGGTGTTGGCGTAGCCGAACCGTTCGGCGTGCCAGTCCTGATGGCGACGCGCCACGGCCAGCTGTTCCTCGGTCATATCGACGCCGATCACCCGGCCGGTTGGCCCGACCAGTTGGGACAACACGTAGACGTCCCGCCCGCTGCCGCAGCCCAGGTCGAGCACAGTGGCCCCGTCAAGTCCGGGCGGGATGGGCGAACCGCAGCCGTAGAAACGCTCCATGACCTCGTCGTGCACCTGCGCGAGAGCCGCCGCGATGTGGGGCGGCGGTGCCGTGTCCGTGCAGCAGGCCGAGGTCTTCAGGTCCGCGGAGGAGGCGAGAACCTTTCCGTAGTAGTCCCTGACCGATTCCGCCACGGACGAAAGGGGCGTCTGCTGCCCCGGGGATACGTCAATCGTCGCCATGTCTCTCCCTGATGAATGATCTCTCGTGCTCCCGGCCGGTGGTTCGCCGGGGCCGCGACGGGAACCCGCTGTGCGGCGGTTGCCATTCCCCCTCCGCTGTGCCGTGACCCGGACGGGTCTCAGGTCAGCGGCGATCAACCACCGGTGTGCAGGGCTGATGCCGTCGGGCGCTCCGAGGCGCGGCGGGCTTCCTCCAACATCAGCACGGGCTTCCTCCCTCACGGGACGTTCGCCGACGGCGTCCCCCGGGTCGTCAACGGCTACCGGCAGCCGCGTCGGCCTCGACGCTGCGGGAGCGGACCAGCCGTGCCGCCCACCAGCCGCCCGCGCTCAGCACCAGCAGAGCACTCAGCGCGATCCACAGCCCGGGGGAGCCAGGGTCGTCCAGGGAACCGCCGAGCCCGGTGTAGACGACCGTGCCTGGGATGATGCCCAGGGCCGTGGCCGTCACATAGGCGGAGAAGCGGACACCGGCCACCCCCGCCCCGTAGTTGATCACCGAGAAGGGGAACAGCGGCACCAGCCGCACGAGCAGCACGGCCGCGAACCCGCGGCGTGTCAGGTAGGCGTCCAGCCGGGCCAGCCGCCCCGACCCGGCATAGCGGGCTACGACCGGACGCCCCAGCCAGCGGGCGAGGCCGAACGACAGGGCCGCACCCGCCGTCGCTCCCACGAGCACGGCCGCCACCCCCAGCGGCAGCCCGAACAGCGCCCCCGCGGAGGCGGTCAGTACAGAGCCGGGCAGTAGCGCCGTCACGGCCAAGGCGTAGCAGACAGAGAAGACGACCGGCCCCCATATGCCGAGCGAGTCGACCCACTGGCGCACCTCGCGCAGCAGGTCCCCGCCTCCCATTGCCACCCAGGCCCCGAGCGCGAGCAGCAGGACCACGAGGACGGCCAGCCGTATCCACGCCGCGCGCGCCGGCCTCGGCGCCACCCCGTCCGGGCCGGCATCGAAGCTCGGGCCGGTGTCGGGCGGCGTGGGCTCGATGGCGCAGGAGGGGGTTGTCTGGTGATTCATAGCGGCTCCTGTGATGGTGGTTCGGCGGCAAGTTCGGCCACCACGCGGCGCAGTGGCAGCTCCAGGCGTCGCCCCGGGGCCGCCCACCGTGCCAGGGATCGCTTGGCGGTCTGGGAGCGCTTGGGTGTCAGATCGGGCAGATACAGGGCGTCGGCCAGCAGGGCCGCCGCGTCGGCCGAGTCGATGGCGAGAGTGAAGACGCGTCGCTCGTCCGTGCGGACGCGGAAACCCGCCGTGCGCAGCGCGGCGGGCAGCCCGTCGCGGGCCTGCGGGTTGGGCCACGGCTGGCGTAGGGCGCGCAGGGCTGCCATTACCCGCAGCCAGCCGAGCATGCCGGATGGGGAGAGCCCGGACTGGGAGGGCACCAGCGCCGCGAGCGTCCCGCCGGGCCGCAGTACGCGCCGGATCTCCCCGAGGACCTGCGGCAGGGGGGTGACGACTGGCAGGCACATGGCCGCGCAGACCGCGCCGGCGCTCGCGGAGGCGGCCGGGAGCGCGTCCGCACCGGCGCGGACGAGTGGTCCGCGGCCCCGGCGGGCTGCTTCGGCGAGTTCTGCCGTCGACAGGTCGATCCCGACCCAGTCGGCGTCGGTGAGTTCGTCGCGGGTGGGTGCCGAGCCGCAGGCAAGATCGAGGACCGTGCCCTCGACACCGCGCAGCGGTTCGGCCAGCCAGGCGTAGGGGGAAGCATCGGCCAGAGCGAACAACTGCTCGGTGATACCGGGGTGCGCCTGGTGGTAGGCGGCGATGAAGCGCCGCCAGTCCGGTTCGTCCATCCAGCCTTCGCCCCTCTTCCGATCTTCCGACCTGTGGGGCTGCTCGCCCCTTGTACTTTGCGTCGGGAACCCTGCCTGGCCGGTCCCCCATTCCGTTTCGGACACGCCGGAGGCGCGCGGATGACGCGGGACGGTCATCGTGACCGTGATCGTGGGCTGAGAAAAGGGGAAGGCCCCGGCTGTGTCAGCGGGTTTCCCCCATGTCCCACGATCGCGCACCGCCTGTCCCACGGCGGCCCACCGACTGGAGAGAGCCCGCACCATGAACAGGTACGACCTGGTGGTCATCGGCGGCGGCAGCGCCGGGCTGACCGCGGCCCGCACCGCCGGGCGCTTCGGCGCCCGGACGCTGCTCGTCGAGCGGGACCGGCTGGGCGGAGACTGTCTGTGGACGGGGTGCGTACCGAGCAAGGCACTGCTGCACGTCGCCGCCGACGTCCAGGCGGCCCGCCGCGCCGCCGCCTACGGGCTCCCGCCGGTGACCGGTTCGGCCGACCTCACGGCGGCCATGGCGGAGGTGAAGCGGGCGATCGGTGCGATCGCACCGCACGACTCGGCCGAGGCGCTCGCCCCGTACGGAGTCGACGTCACGTACGGCGCGGCGTCCTTCACCGGCCCGGGAACCCTGACAGCGGGTGAGAGCGAGGTCTCCTTCCGGTTCGCGCTGATCGCCACGGGCTCCTCACCGGCCCTCGTGCCGGTCCCTGGCCTGGCCGAGGCCGACCCGCTGACCAGCGACACCGTCTGGGAGCTGTCCGAACTCCCGCGCAGCCTGGTGGTGCTGGGCGGCGGGCCCATCGGCTGTGAACTGGGCCAGGCGTTCGCCCGGCTCGGCTCGCAGGTCACCCTCGTGGAGGCGATGGACCGCCTGGTGCCCCGGGAGGAACCCCGGGCCTCGCAGGTTCTGCGGGACCGGCTGGAGGCCGAGGGAGTCACCGTGCTGACCGGCTACCGTGCGGAAACAGTCGATGCCGGTGCCGTCCACGGGCCCGGTGGCCCTCTCCCCTACGACGCGCTGCTGGCCGTCACGGGCCGCCGTGCCAACGTCCAGGGGCTCAACGTGGAGGCGGCCGGTGTGGAGCTGACCGACACCGGTCACGCCCGCACTGACGACCGGCTGCGTACCACCAACCACCGGATCTACGCCGCCGGTGACGTGACCGGCCGCTCGGCCTTCACCCATCTAGGCGGCACGCAGGGCGGAGCAGCCGCCATCGACGCTCTCCTGGGTGTGCGCCGCCCGATCGACTACCGGGCGGTGCCCTGGGTGACGTTCACCGATCCCGAGATCGCCCGCGTCGGCCTCACCTCCGACGAGGCACGCGAGAAGTACGGCGACACGGTGCGCGTCCACACGCTGGACAACGACCGGGTCGACCGGGCGGTCGCCGACGGCCGCACCGAGGGCTTCACCACCCTGGTGCTGGGCCCGCGCGGGAAGATCGTCGGAGCCACGGTGGTGTCGCCGAGGGCCGGGGAGACCATCGCCCATCTGGCGGCGGCGGTGCGCCTGGGCTGGACGCCCTCCGACTACGCGCGCACCATGCACCCCTACCCCACGTACGCCGACGGGCCCTGGCACACGGCCCTGGCCGACGTCTACGCCCGCCTGGCCCGGGGCAGCGGGCCCATCGGCGCGCTGCTGAAGCTCCGCAGAGGGGCGATCCGGTGATCCTCCGCCTCGTCCTAGGCGCCGTCCTCGCGGCGATGGCGCTGGGCCAGCTCGCCTCGTTCGACGCGATGCCCGCCATCCTGACCACCTACGGCCTGACGTCCGGAGCGGCCTCGACTGCCCTGGCCGTGGCATTGATCAGCGCTGAGACGGTCACGGCCGTCTGGTTCCTCACCCGGCCCCGCTTCCGCGCCGCCACGCCCGTCTGGCTGTACGCGAGCGTCGCCGTGGTGTGGTGGGCTCTCGCCGCCCAGGCGTTCGCCCGCGGACTCGTCCTGGACAACTGCGGCTGCTTCGGGACCTACCTCGCCCAGCCGCTGCGCTGGTACGTCCTGGTCGAGGACGCGCTGATGCTGCTGTACGCCTGGCTGCTGTGGCGCGGACTGCGGCGGGCCCGGACCAACCCCCTCACCGACCGAACCTCAACAGCGGCCCCCACACCGCAGGAGAACCACTGATGCGGATCATCGCAGCACTGCGCGACCTCGAACACGCCACCCGCCCCTACGACACCGAGTTCGCCACAGCCATGGAGCGCCGCTGGGCGGAACTCCCCGAGGCAGCCAAGACACCCGGCCAGATCCTCGGCCGGCACGGCGTCGGCTGCGAGGGCACCCATGGCGTCTTCCCCAAGTGCAACCTCAAGTGCACCCCCTGCTACCACTCCCGGGACGCCAACCAGGTACGCGTCGACGGCCCGCACACCCACGAACAGCTCGCGGCCCAAATGCGACTGCTGCGTGAGCTGCGCGGTCCGCGTGCCCACACCCAGCTCATCGGCGGCGAGGTCAGTCTGCTCGACCCCGACGACCACGCCGCCGCGCTGGCGATCATGCGGGAGCACGGCCGGGAACCGATGAGCTTCACCCACGGCGACTTCGACGACGGCTACCTCACCCAGCTCGCACTCGGCCCGGACGGTACACGGCGCATCGGGCGACTGTCCTTCGCCGCACACTTCGACAAATTCATGTACGGCCGGCGAGGCATCGAACGCCCGCCCGACGAGCAGTCGCTCAACCCGTACCGGGCACGGTTCGCCGCCATGTTCACCCGTCTGCGGCGCGAGCACGGTGTTCGGTTCTTCCTCGCCCACAACATGACCGTCACCCCGGGCAACCTCGACGAGATCGCGGAAGTAGTCCGCGACTGCCACGCCATGGGCTACGGCATGTTCTCCTTCCAGCCCGCAGCCTTCCTCGGCGACGAGCGCCGATGGAAGGAGAAGTTCCGCGAGGCGACCCCGGACGCGGTGTGGGCGGAGATCGAGCGCGGCGCCGGAACCCGGTTGGACTACCGGGTCTTCGAGAACGGTGATGTGCGCTGCAACCGCACCGCCTACGGCTTCTACGCCGGCCGCCGCTGGTATCCGTTCCTCGACGGCGGCGACCCGCGCGACCTCGCCGTGCGCGACGCGTTCTTCCGCTACTTCGGAAAGGTCACCTTTACCGGAACCCCACCCGCCCTCCTCGCCGCCAGGGTCCTGCGGGTGGTCGGCCGCCACCCGTCCACGGCGGTGACGGCGCTTCGCTGGCTGTTCCGCACGGCCCGCCGCGTCGGGCTGCTGCGGCTGGTCCGCCACCGGATGCGGGTGCGCCCGGTGACGTTCGTGATGCACCAGTTCATGGACGCCGATGTCGTCGCCCCGGCCTGGGAGATGATGCAGCGCGGCGAGCAGGCCGATGACCCCCGGCTGCGCGAGACCCAGGAGCGGCTGGCCGCCTGCCACTACGCCATGGCCCACCCCGAGAACGGCACCCTCGTCCCGGCCTGCGTGCAACACGCCGTACTCGACCCGGCCGAGAACGCGGCGCTGCGCACTCTGCTGCCGATCGTCGAGGTCCGCACCACCGTCGGCCGCCCGTCCGGCACGTCACCGAAGGAGAAGTAGTTTCATGCGCATAGGTGTGATCACCGGCTCGGGCAGCTACGACTGGCCCCATCTGGAAGGGGCCGCGGAGCGGACCGTCGTCACGGACCACGGCGAGGTCACCGTCACCGAGGGACGCCTGGGGGACGCGGAGATCGTCCAGCTGTCCCGGCACGGCGCCGGTCACCACCGGCTCTCCAGCCAGGTCGACCACAAGGCCAACCTGGCCGCCCTGCTGGCCTGCAAGACGGATGCCGTCGTCTCCTTCACCGTCTGTGGCTCCCTCGACCGGGAGCTGCCGCCGGGCTCCCTGGTGGTCTTCGATGACCTGTACTTCCCCGCCAACCGGCTGCCCGATGGCACCCCCTGCACCTGGTACGACACACCTGGCGAGGCGGGCCGCGGCCACTGGATCTTCGAGAAGCCCTTCAGTGAACCGCTGCGCCAAGCGCTGATCACGGCCGCCGGGCAGACCGGGGTGCCCGTCGCGACGCAGGGTGTCTACGGGCACGTCGACGGCCCTCGTTTCAACTCGCGCCCGGAGGTGGCCGCGCTGGCCGCGGCCGGGGTCAGTGCAATCAGCCAGACCGCGGGACCGGAGGTCGTCCTGGCCGGGGAAGCCGAGTTGCCCATGGCGCTGGTGGGTTTCGTCACCGACTACGCCAACGGCATCGCCGCCGAACCGGAAGCGGTGCAGGCACTGCTGGACCGCATGGCGGTGAGCAAGGAGGTCTTCGCCACGCTGGCCGGACACGCGCTGCCTTCCCTTGACGCCGTGAGCGGCGCCGGTTTCGTCTACCGGTTCGACACGTGAACGCCGCCGGCCACGGGGGCACCCCCGCGATCCTGGTCATGGCGAAACCGCCCCGGCCCGGCACGGTCAAGACCCGGCTGCATCCCCTGCTGGGTCCACAGCGCTGCGCGGAACTCCAGGCCGAACTCATCCGCCACACCATGGAATTGGCCACCGCCCACACCCCGCGCCCCTACCTCGCCTACGCGCCGGACGACGGCAAAGACGCCATCAACACGGCGGTGCCGGCCGGCGTCCGGTTGCTCGTCCAGCGCGGTGAAGACCTCGGACAACGCCTCGCCGCAGCCGTCACGGATGCCTTCGCCGACGGCGCGGGCCCGCTGCTGGTCATCGGCACCGACGCACCGACCCTCACCGGCGACCGCCTGACCGCCGCGTTCACCGCCCTGGAACACCATGACGTGGCACTGGGCCCGGCGCTCGACGGCGGCTACTACCTGATCGGCCTGCGAGCACCCCACACCTCGCTCTTCGCCCTCGCCCCGGATGTCTGGAGCACGGAGCGGGTGCTTGCAGCGACCCGCGCCCTCGCCGACGGCGCAGGGCTGAGGATGGGACTGCTACGTCCACTGCGGGACTTGGACACCCCCGAGGACGCTGCCGCGCTCCTGGCTGATCCGGCGCTGCCCACGCCGATCGCCGCCCTGCTCCAGCCCGAGGAGAGGCCATGACTCAGGTGTCGATCATCGTCCCGGTCCTGAACGAAGAGGCCACGATCCACGATGCGGTGTGCCGCCTGGGCCGGGACTTCCCCGACTGCGAGCTGATCGTCGTGGACGGCGGTTCCACCGACGCCACCGCCGCACTCGCAGCCCTGCACGCCACCGTGATCGGCAGTGAGCGCGGCCGGGCCAAGCAGATGAACGAGGGCGCCCGGCACGCCTCCGGGAACATCCTGTGGTTCATCCACGCCGACACGGCCATCGAGCCCGAAGCCCTGGGCCAGATCCGGGCCGCTCTCGCCGACCCGGCCGTGGTCGCAGGCGGCCTTACCCTCCGCTTCGACCGCCGGACACCCGCCCTGAACTACCTCGCGTGGACATCCAACGCCCGCGCGCGGCGCCTCCACCACATCTTCGGCGACCAGGCCATGTTCATCCGCCGCACCGTCTTCGACGCCCTCGGCGGCTATCCCGACCTGGCCATCATGGAGGACCTGGAAATGTCTCGGCGCCTGCACCGCCGCGGCCAACTGCGCCTGCTGCCCGCCACCTCGACGGCCTCCTCACGCCGACTGATCGCGCACGGGACCTGGCGCATGATCGCCTTCATGCAGTACCTGAAGCTGCTGTACTTCGCCGGCGTCGACCCAGAGGCCATTCGCGCCCGCTACACCGCAGGCCCCCGCCTCTTGCCGAACAGAAGCCCGAGAGCGGCACGAACCAGACGCATCTGAACGCCCCCTTGTTCCTTTCGCCCTCGACACTTTTGGAGACCGACCTCATGCGCATCGCAGTCTGCGGAGGGCCCTACGGCAACCCGTACGCCCTCCAGGCGTTCGTCGACGACGCCCGTGCCCGGGGCGCCGAGCGGCTGTTCTGTCTGGGAGACCTCGGCGGATTCGGCGCCGACGTCGACGCGCTGTGGCCGATCCTCACCGACAACACCGTCGAGTGCGTCGCCGGGAACTACGACGTGGCCATCGCCCGCGGCGACACCGACTGCGGCTGCGGCTACCGCGACCCGAAGGACAACGAGTACGCCCAACTCATCTACGACCACACCCTCGCCACCACCAGCCGCGACTTCGCCGCCTGGATGGGCACCCTGCCCACCGAGCGCCGGGAGACCATCGACGGCGTCGACGTCCACATGGTCCACGGCTCCACGCTGGCGCTGAACGACTTCTGGTGGGAGTCGCTCCCCGAGGAGCAGCACCGCCAGCGAGTAGAGGCGTCCGGGGCCTCTGTCGTGCTGTGCACCCACAGTGGTCTGCCCTGGCAGCGGCGCATCGGCGACACCCTCGCCGTGAACGTCGGCGTGCTCGGCAAACCCGCCAACGACGGCCGCCGCGAGGTCTGGTACGCGATCCTCGACCTCTCCGACGGGCACGTCACCGCCGAGCTCATCCCGCTCGCGTACGACTGGCGGGCGCAAGCCCGCTCGATGCGCGCCGCCGGGCTCCCCGAGATCTTTACCGAGACCATCGAGACCGGCTGGTGGACCACCTGCCAGGAGATCCTGCCGCCGCGCGAGCGCGCCCGAGGCCGCTACCACCTCTACCGCTCCACCCTGCCCTCCGGCTTCCGCCCCGCGGACAACGGCTGGGGAGAGACCACGCCCCCGGCCCTCCAGGGCGACCGGCCGGTGGTCCCGCTCTTCGGCACCCCCTACTTCCCGGCGCGCCTGTGGATCTACACCAACTTCCACTGCAACCTGGCCTGCGACTACTGCGCGGTCGCCTCCTCCCCGAAAGCGGCTCCCCGCACCCTGCCCACCGAAACCTTCCGCGCCCTCGTCGACGAGGCCGTACAGGCCGGATTCACCGAGCTGTACCTCACCGGCGGCGAGCCCTTCCTCCACCCGGACATCATCGGCCTCCTCGACTACGCCTCCACCGAGCTGCCCACCGTCGTGATGACCAACGCCATGCTGCTGCGAGGCCGCCGTGCCGCCGGCCTCGCGGACCTGGCCGACCGCAAGCTCACCGTCCAGACCTCCCTGGACGGCGCCACCGCCCACACCCACGACCTTCACCGCGGTTCCGGCTCCTGGCAGCGCACCCTCGACGGCATCCACCACCTGATCGGCCTGGGACTGCCTCCGCGCGTCGCCCTCACCGAAACCGAGGACAACACCCACGAGATCCCCGCGGTCGCCGCACTCCTTGCCGGACTCGGCCTGCCCGCCGACCACTTCGCCGTACGCCCGCTGCTACGCCGAGGATTCGCCGAGACCGGAGAGGAGATCGGCGAAGACTCCAGCATCCCCGAACTGACCGTCACCGCCGACGGCCTGCACTGGCACCCCGCCGGCGCCGACCTCGCCACCAGCCCCGATCTCTATCTCGCGCCCGCCGGAACCCCGCTCACCGCGGGCCAACAGCTGGTCACCGAGCGGTTCTTCGCCGCCCGCCTCACCGACGGCACCCTGCCCCGCCCCGTCCACTGCGCCATCTGAGACGCACGCGTACCGAAAGGAAGTCGACCATGCAGCGACACGTCGCGATCCTCGGCGCCGGGCCCATCGGCCTCGACGCCGCTCTCGCCTGCGCCGACGCGGGATGGGCGTTCACCGTCTACGAAGCCGGGGAGACAGTCGCCGCCCACGTGCGAGCCTGGGGCCATGCCCGCCTCTTCACCCCGTGGGACCTGAACGTCTCGGGCCGGATGCGCACCCACCTGCCGGGCGCCCCGACCGGCGACCACTGCCCCACCGGGACCGAACTGGCCACCCGCCTGCTCGACCCGCTCGCCGCACTGCCCGCCCTCGAAGGCAGCATCAGGCTACGCACCCGCGCGGCCGGCATCGCCCGCACCGGCCTGCTCAAACACGAGCACATCGGCACCGACACCCGCGCCGCCGCCCCCTTCACCCTCCTCCTGGACACCCCCGACGGCGAAGACACCGCCGAGGCGGACCTCGTCCTGGACTGCACCGGCACCTACTCCCACCCCAACACCCTGGGCCCCGGCGGCATCCCCACCCCCGGCGAACGCGCCCTCGCCAACCGCATCACCCGTGCCCTCCCTGACACCCGCGATCCCGACCTCTGGAGCGGAACCGTCCTGCTCGTCGGCGCCGGAAAGTCCGCCCAGACCGCGGCCCGCGACCTCGCCGCCCTGCCAGACACCCGCATCCACTGGGCAGTACGCAGCACGGCACCCGACTGGGGCGCCGTACCCGACGACACACTGCCCGGCCGCCAGCACCTCGTCGACACCTCCCGGGCCCTCGCCGACGGCGCCAACGACCGAGTCACCGTCCACACCGGCGCCCACATCCAGGCCCTCAGCCCCGACGGTGACCGGGTCCGCGCCTGTCTCGCCACCGAGGGCGGCCCGCGCGAGATCGTCTGCGACCACGTCGTGGCACTGACCGGCTACACCGGCGACGCCTCCCTCTACCGGCAGTTGCAGGTCCACGAGTGCTACGCCACCGGCGCCCCCATCAACCTCTCCGCCGCCCTGCTCGGCTCCGCGGGCGGTGACTGCCTCGCCCAGCCGTCCGTCGGGATCGAGGCCCTGCGCAACCCCGAGCCGCACTTCTTCATCCTGGGCGCCAAGTCCTACGGCCGCCTCAACACCTTCCTACTGCGCACCGGCTACGAGCAGATCGACCAGCTCACTGCCGCGTACCGCGAAGAACCACGGCTACAACCTGCCGGTAAGTAGGCGTGATCACATACCTTCCTCATGCACCGGTCATAGCGGCGACAAAGAAGGAAGGTCCCTCCCGCACTTCGGCGGCATCGGCGAGGACAGGCGCCGCACGCTCGGACGGCTCGATGAGAAGCGCGGCGGGGCGGCAGACCTGGTCGAGGAAGGCGTTCGTCGAGATCCGCACCAGCCACGCCGTCGGGCGCTCGACCGGCTGGTGGGACACCGCCGCCCGGGCGAGCGCTCGGGCAAGCGTCTCCTGGGCCAGGTCCTCGGCGTCCCACACACTGACGGTCAGCCGACGGCAATAGCGGAACAGATCACCCCGCAACGGCTCCAAAGCGACCAGGAACTCACGGCGCGGGGTCTGTACGGTCTTCGGCTCTGTCTCATATTCGGTGGTGACGCAGAGTGGCGTAGGTCGTTGATGTGAGTGTGGAGAGTCTCAACGAGCTGGTGGCGACGGTGTTTTCGGGGATAGCCCCGCTGGTCATCGAGGATGTGGTCGACGAGGGTGAGCGCGTGCTGGTGAGGGCACGGACTCCGGGATCGACCGCGGTCTGCCCGGTGTGTGGGGTGTTGTCGGGGCGGGTGCACGGCTATCACTGGCGGACGGTGACCGACCTGCCGATCGACGGCCGGCGGGTCGTGGTCCGCGTCCGGGCTCGGCGTCTGGTGTGTCCGACCCGCGGTTGCCGCCACACCTTTCGCGAGCAGCTGCCCGGGGTGATGGAGCGATACCAGCGGCGCACAACCCGCCTGACCAGGCAGATCAAAGCCGTGGTCAAGGAGTTAGCGGGCCGTGCGGGATCGCGCTTGCTGGACATACTCGCAATCAGCCTGTCGCGTCACACGGCCCTGCGCACTCTGCTGCGCATCGCGCTGCCTACCGGCCGGGTGCCCCGCGTGATCGGGGTCGACGATTTCGCCCTGCGCCGACGGCACCGCTATGCCACCGTGGTGATCGACGCACACACGCATGAGCGGATTGACGTGCTGCCCGACCGCACGGCCGACACGTTGGAAGCGTGGCTGCGCGAGAATCCGGGCGTCGAGGTCGTGTGCCGGGATGGCTCCGCGACCTATGCCGAGGCCATCCGCCGTGCCCTGCCCGACGCAGTGCAGGTCGCCGACCGGTGGCACGTGTGGCACAACCTCTGCGAAACCGCCCTGAGCGAGGTCAAAGCGCACAGCACCTGCTGGGCTGCCGTGCTGGACACTCCACTTTATGAAGGACCACGAGCCGAGACGACGCTCGAGCGTTGGCATCAGGTCCACGGCCTCCTCCAGCAGCGTGTGAGCCTGCTCGAATGCGCCCGCCGACTGCAACTGTCCCTGAATACCGTCAAACGCTATGCCCGCGCCGACCGACCCGAGCGCATGCTTCGCGTCCCCAAGTACCGGACCAGTCTCGTCGATCCCTATCGCGAGCACCTGCGCAGACGCCGGGCCGATGACCCTGCTGTTCCCGTCCAGCACCTCTTCGAAGAGATCAAGGCCCTCGGTTTCACGGGCTGCCTCAACCTCCTGCACAAGTACATCAACCAAGGCCGCGCGGACGCCGACCGAAGCCACATCTCCCCGCGCAGGCTGGCCCGAATGCTCCTGAGCAGACCCGAGAACCTCAAGAGCGGACATCGCGACCTCCTGGACCAGCTGACCGCCGCCTGCCCCGAGATGACCGACCTGGCCACCGCCGTCCGGACCTTCGCCCAACTCCTGAAGCCTCGGCCCGAGAACGCCGACGCGCTCGACCACTGGATCACCCAGGTCCGCGCAGCCGACCTGCCTCACCTACACGCCTTCACCCGTGGCCTCGAGCGGGACCGTGACGCTGTGATCGCCGCGGTCACACTCCCGTACAGCAACGGCCCCACCGAAGGCGTCAACACCAAGACCAAACGCATCGCTCGCCAGATGCACGGACGCGCAGGCTTCAACCTCCTCCGCCACCGCATCCTCCTCGGATAGCAACACACTCCGTCACCACCGAATATGAGACAGAGCCGTTGGCTGGACAGGCCCACGGCGCGCAGCCTGGGCCGCCGCGACCAGAGACTGTCGCAGAACGGTCGAGCGCGGGAGACAGATCGGGGGCAGACGTCACTTCACGGCTCCTTGGACGGTGAATGGCTGGCCACATCAGTGCGACGGGGCAGCCTCCGAGTCCGATACGTAGCCGCGAAAGTGAGCCCGATCACTCTGCATACGAAAGCAAGGTGTCTCCCGCCCACCGGGGCGGGAGACACCCACCAGCCAGATAGTTCTGACTCAACGTGTTGCGACGATCGCTGGAATCAACCCGGGTTCGACGGGCTCTCTCCGCCAGGCTTCCCGACCAAGCGACCGCAACATAGCCGACGATCGCCGGTTTGGGTAACCGGCGATCGTAGAGACCATTGAAGCTCACCCCATCCCCCGAGTTTCAAGTGGAGAACATGGCAAACAGATCCTGCCTGCGGCGCAAGAGCCGGGAGGACCCGCTACTAGCAGTGACTACCGCTCAGAGCTCGGCGGACGATTCTGCTCATGATCACCGAGTAAGCGCGCTGCTCACCAGCCGCGGATGCTGCTGTTTCCGCAGGAGCCAGTGCTCATGAAGTCGCGCTCCCTACACCGCCCAAGCGCGCTACCAGCACCCGCCCGCCGGTGCTTGCTGCAGGACTGCCGGCTCGCGCGCACCGCTAAATGATGGAGCAACCCCGCGGATGGCCCGACGCCGCCCATGACAACCGCACCGTCACCGTCACCCGACACACGACGACCGACGCCGGCCGAGAAACGTACGGACAGTGGAAGGCCGGCTACGGCCCGCCCGTATCGGCCCCGCACGCCGAGTCCCGCCCCTGGAGCACGGCTGGCGCCGGCCGCTCAAGCCCTCCAAGCCGCGAATCGAACATCACGGAGAAATCCTGACCTCGCATCCTCTCGACTCCGTCGCCAACGTCAAGGCCAGCGCTGCGGCACTGCACGAACTCGCCTGCCACCTCACGTCAGCCGACAGCGATCAGCTCGACCAACTCCTGGAACACCTCCTGCAGGACGGCGGCCCGCTCCACGCCGTCCAGCGGCTTATCGCCCGTGCCCGTACCGCGGTCGACCCCTGCCTCGACGAGACCCACCCCAACCCGGAGTCCGTCCCCGCCTACACGCTCACGCATGCCCTGGCCAGGATCGAACAGGACCTGACCGACCGCCGCATGGAAGCGCTCGAATCCCTGTCGGCGACCCGCATCCACGTCGTCCAGGTGCCCTCGCCCGTCCACGAGGCGGCAGCGCCAGCAGAGCGCGCAGTCCAGCCGTTCGCGCCGATCCGGCACAGCACCACTGGCGAGATCACCACCACCGGCTATAACGCCGCCGCCCGGCGGATCCTGCTTCAGTCCGGCTTCGAGGAGACTCCCGGCTGAGCCCGCCGCACCGGCGGAAACCGCCGCGGACCGGAGCCGCGGACCTGCCCGGCAGCCGGTGAACCGCTCGCCGCCGGCCACCCCGTGCTCCTGGACCGAGCATCGGCCAGCCTGTGAACGCCGACGGTGCGCCCCCGTCGGGCGCGCCCGCACAGACCAGCGATAGGACCTCCCACGCCGAGGCCACCCGCACCTGCAGTGCCAACCCCGCCCGCACGCCCACCCGTTGAGGGATCCTCTTTTTGACCACACCCGGACCGCACGCCACAGCACGCACCAAAGCCGGCGAACTACGGGCCAAGGTGGCCAGGCTGCTGGCCGACCGGCCCGCGGACAGCCTCACCATCGGGGACATGGCCAGGCAGCTGGGCCACTCCCACGGCGCCGTCCGCAACGCCGCCCTGACCCTGGCCAAACGCGGCGAAGCCGACCAGCACGGCACCGGACAGCCGCAGTTCCGCGCCAACGGGAAGACCGCCGCAGCCGCGCACGCCGCGGTGATTAGCCCACCGGGAACCCACTCTCCCCGCGCCCCAACGGCCACGACGCGCACGAGCGCTCCTGCAGCCCGCACGCCCCAGCAGGGCGGTCCGATCCGCCGCGCGGGAGGCCAGCTCTACCACCCCCGGGAGCTGGCCGACCTGCCCGACGTCGAGGCGCTGAATCGTCTGCGTGACGCCGACGTGCCGGTGCTGCTCTACGGTCCTCCGGGAACCGGCAAGACGTCCCTGGTGGAGGCCGCGTTTCCTGACCTGGTCACCGTCGCCGGTGACGGCGACACCACGGTCGGCGACCTGATCGGCGAGTACACGCAAGCCGACGGCGGAGGGTACGTCTTCCAGTACGGTCCGCTGGTCACCGCGATGACCGAGGGCCGCGCCCTGCTGATCGACGACGCCACGTTGATCTCGCCGAAGGTGCTGGCCGCCCTCTACCCGGCCATGGACGGGCGCCGCCAGATCCAGGTCAAGGCCCACCGGGGCGAGACCATCAAGGCCGAGCCGGGCTTCTACGTGGTGGCGGGCCACAATCCGGGCGTGCACGGCGCTGTGCTGACGGAGGCGCTGGCGTCCCGGTTCAGCGTGCAGATCCAGGTCGGGACGGACTACGATCTCGCCCTGGCCCTGAAGATCGATGCCCGGGTGGTCCGGATCGCCCGGCATCTCGCGCGGCAGGTCGAACTCGGCGAGATGGGCTGGGCCCCCCAGCTGCGGGAGCTGCTCAGTTACCAGAAGGCCGAGGCCGTCCTCGGCACCAGGGCCGCGCTGGCGAACCTGATCGGTATCGCTCCCCTGGAGGACCGCGACGCTGTCGCCGACGCCGTCGGTAAGATCGCCGGCGTCAAGCAGGTCGCGCCCCTCACCCTGGGCCGACAGCTCCCCGCTGGCAGTGCGTCGGTCGCCCGGCAGCCCCCGGGCAGCGCCGGACCCGCGCGCCGGAGCTCGCGATGAGCGCCCACCACCACGTCCAGCCCTCTACCACTGACGAGGACGCCGACCTCGGGCGTTGGGACGACGACGGCGCCCCGCCCGCACAGCCCCGTTCTTCCCCGGCCGCGTGGCTGCGGGTGGGAGCCGAGCTCGGCGACCGGCTGGTCGCGCTGTCCGGCCGCCAGGACCTGCTCGTCACCTGCCGTCCCGGCACCCGCAGCGGCGCACCGGCCGCCTATTTCCCCGGCCTGGCCGAGATCGAGTTCGACGCCAAACTGTTCGCACCTCTTCAGCCCCATGAGGTCCGTCCGCGGATTGTGGGCGACGAGGAGCACTACCCCGCCGCCTGGGGAGTGCTCGTCCACGAGGCCGCCCATGCGGCCCACTCCGTGTGGCAGGAGCCGGCCGGCGCGGAACCCCGCGTTGTGGAGGCCGCGCTGCTGCTAGAGGAGAGCCGTGTCGAGGGCGCCCACCTGACTAGACGGCCCACCGACCGCACATACCTGCGCACCAGTGCCCGGACCCTGGTCATGCCCGACATCGCCAACCCCGCCTTCCAGGGCGTCGAGCAGGCCGCCAGTGTGGCGGCCCTGATGCTCGGTCGCCGGGACGCCGGCATCCTGGACGCCGGCGAGACCAAAGCCGTCGCCGATCTGTGCGAAAGGGTCCTGAGCGCGCGCCTGCTGGCCACCCTCACCGGCATCTGGACCGCAGCCCACCGGTGCGCCGACCACGACGCCACCACCATGCTCCAACACGCCCAGGACTGGTGCGACGCCCTGGACACCGCCGCCCCTGCCCTGCCCGCCGTACCGAAAGACCTCACCGATCTGCTGTCCGGCGCCGTGACGGTCGTCCTGGACAACATGGCCGCCAACGACGCCGCCGACCTCGCGGCACAGGCCGCCTCGAACAACGCCGTAGCAGCGCAGTCCCGGGCGAAGGCCAACGACCGCGCCCAACAGGCCGGCCAGCGACGCAAAGCCGCCGCAACCGCCAAGTCGGTCTTCAACCCACGCGGCACCACCGTCAGCCCCGACGGCACACCCGCGCCCTCCAACAACCCGGTCACCGGCAGCCGCAAACCCACCGCCGCCGAGCAGAGCGCCGCCGCGCGCCTGAGCCGCGCCCTTCGCGCCGCCGCCTACCGCGAACGCACCGAAGAGCGGACCACCAGCCCCACCCCGCCAGGCCGCCTCAACATGCGCCAAGCCCTCGCCCGCGACGCCCAGCGCGCCGCCGGCTCGACACCCACCGCGGAGCCCTTCACCCACACCCGCCGCCGCAACTCCCCCACCCCACCACTGCGGGTCGGCATCGCGGTCGACGTCTCCGGCTCCATGAGCGCCGCCTGCAAACCCGTCGCGTCCGCCGCATGGATCGTGGCCCGCGCAGCAGCCCTGACCGACCCCGACTCCCGCACCGCCACCATCGCTTACGACATGAATCTGACCGCACTGACCCGACCCACCCACCGGGCACCAGAGCGCGTGACGGAGTTCAACGCCGACGGCGGCAACCACAATTTGGGCGACGCCATCGACGCACTCGACCACGGCCTCGACCTCAGCCGTCCCGGCACCGGGCGGCTCCTGGTGATCGTCACCGACGCCCACTACACCGACGGCGAAACCGCCCAAGCCCTCACCCGCATCAAACGCCTCACCACGGCCGGCTGCGCTGTACTCCAACTCACCCTCACCAAGGAGTCCCGCCACCTGCCGGGCACCACCCCACTCCACCTGCCCCGACCCTCCAGCACCCCCGCCGCCATCGCCAAAGCCGCCACCGACGCCATCCGCAGAACACGCTGAGACACCAACACACGACCACGACGACCAGACGCACAAACCCCCATCCGCCGGGGCGCACGAAAATCGCGCGGACCCCGGCTGCTCCGGCACTGCTGGTGACGAAAGTGGGGCCCCGTGCCGCAGATCGCGACCTGGCCTGCCGACAGCGAAGCGTTCGAGCGCCAGGCCCGCGCCGCCGTTCCCGGTGGGCTCGTGGCGCTGTCCGCCCCCACCCCGCGCCTGCTCACCACCCGCCCGTCCCAGCCCGCCACCCCGCAGCCGGCGAACCCGCACCCCTGACACCCCACAGGAAGAGGATTCCCCCTGTCTGACCACATCCGCTTCGCAACCCACGTCGGCCTGAACCTTGTTGCCTCGACCCGCAGCCCGTTGTCCTCGGGCGAGGGGCGAGCCCGATGACGCCCACCGGCGACCCCCATCCCGACAGCCTCCAGGCGGAGGCATCGCGCCTCGCGCAACAGGCACGCGAGTTCCGGCTACGGATGTCCGTGATCGACACCCAAACCCAGAGCGCACTCGACACGACCCGTGACCGCTTCGGCCGCACCGCGCACCCCGGCGCCGCCGCGGATGCTCTCGCTCACCGCAACGCGGCAGCCGTGGAGGCGTACACCACCCACCTCGCCCCGCACGCCGACGCCCTGCTTGGCGCCGCCCACCGCGCGCTCGACGAGCTGCCGCCCACCGGACCCCTGAACGCGTGGCGCGAGGTGCTCGACTCGCTCGCTACCTCCCACACCGAGATCATCCGCGTTCTCGACCGTCCCGCCGTGCCTGACTCGGCCGCGCAGGGGGTCCAGTACGCCCTGGTGTGGCCTCACCTCGCCGCCTGGGCGGACTACGGATCCATCGCCGCCGACCTGGCCGAGCAGCACCACGAGCCCGAACCTGGGCTGACGTATGAGGAGCGGCAGAGCTGGACCGCGCGGGCGCACGCCGCGCTACGGCAGGGCGGGGCATTGGACTTGATCGAGTCGTGGCATGTGGCTGACGGTCGCCGCATCACGCTCGCGTACCTCGTCGAGGACGACGACTCCACGGTGGTCGCGCTCTGCGGAGACCCGGACGCCTCGGACTGGGAGATCATCGGGCACTACGTCCATGAGTACGCGGCCGGGCAGGCGTTGCCCCGAGCAGTGCCGCCCGGAGTCCTACGGCCCGACGCCGCGTCCCGGTTCAACCGTCCAGAGCCCGTCCCCGAGCAGCCCCTGCAGGAGCTGCTCCGGGAGATTGTCGAGGCCCGCACCGCCGGCGATGTCTCCGAGGTCCTGCTCAGTGCCACGCAAGAGGGCGTCGGCGCCGGTGCGATGGTCCGCCTGGGGCACCTCCTGTACGCCGCCGAGGAGTTCTCCGACGCGCTGGGCACCGTGAGGAGCCAGCAGATCGGCGCCCGGATCCACGCACTCGCGCGGCAGCTCGACTCCCTGATACGCGAGGTCCACGACGCGGCAGAGGACCTCGGCGCCACCGTCGCCGTCCTGCCGCCGCACCGCGTCCCGAAACCTCCGCGGATCCGGCCACGCCCCGCGCTGGAGACCGCACCTCCAGCCGCACCGCCACCTCGCACTCCGACAACCGCGCGCCGCCCATAACCTCCCGTTCCCAGAGAGCCCTTCGTTGTCCCTGACCACACCCTCGACCCCGGCACCGCGCATCACCTACCGCGCGGTGCTGGGCAGCCCGCACGTCGCCCGGCTCCTCGCCGGCACCCTCACCGGCCGTCTCCCCAACGCCATGGCCCCGATCGCGATCATGCTGTGGGCCACCGCGTCGGGAGGCGGCATCGCCCTCGCAGGAATGCTCGCCGCCGGGTACGGGCTCGCGTCGTCGCTGGCTCAGCCGGCCATGGGGCGCCTGATGGACCGCCACGGACAGACCGCCGTACACCTGCTGGCGGCCCTGGCGAACTCCTCGTTCCTGGTCGCTCTGCCAGCGGTCGGCTTGCGCGGCGGAGCGTCGCTCGCCGTAGGGATCGTCATCGCCGCCGGCCTGTCCATGCCAGCCCTGGAAGTCGGGCTTCGGGCACTGTGGCCGAGCGTGCTGCCCAGCCCCCGGATGCGGCACGCCGCGCTCGCCCTGGACACCGGCAGCCAGGGCCTGCTGTACGTCATCGGCCCGCTGCTCGTCGCCGCACTCACCGCCGCGTACGCGCCATCGTGCGCCCTGATCGTTACCGCCGCCCTCGGCCTGGTCGGCACCGCCGCCGTCGCCCTGGCACCGCCCTCCCTGCGCTGGCACCCCGCACAGCCCACCAGTGGGCACGCCGGGTCGGTCCGCAGGCTGACCAGTGGGGGTCTGGTGCTGCTGTTCGCCGCTCTTGCCGGGGTCGGGTTCGCGATCGGAGCGATGAACGTCTGGGCTGTCGCCCTGGCCGAGCAGCATGGACAGAGCATGCTGTCCGGGATCATCCCCGCCGCGTTCTCCACCGGCAGCCTCCTGGGCGGCCTCGTCTACGGACGCCGCACGGGGAAGGGCACCACCACCAGCCAACTGATCGCCGCTGGGGCAGCGTTCCTGGCCGGATGGCTCCCGCTCCTAGCCGTCTTGGGCCCCGGCGCGGCCACCGCCGCGGTCATCGTGCCCGGGGCGTTCCTCACCATCGTGGTCGCCTGCGCGTTCTTGACCACGGACACCCTGGCCCCTGCGGGCCGCACCAGCGAGGCGTACGCATGGCTGATCCTGTCGATCGGCGCCGGGCAGTCCGCCGGCACCGCGCTGGCCGGGCGCCTCGCCGAGCACCACCTCGCCAGCGCCGCACTCCCCGCCGCCGGCGCCGCCTTCGCTCTCACCGTCCTGCTCGCCGGGCGCCCGCACCTGCGCCCGGCCGGACACCTTCCCGGTAGTGCGGGCGCCACCGCGCGGCCCCAGCCCGAAGCGATAGCCCCTGAGCACAAGCCCAACACCGCTTCCATGTCACTTACTTGAGGAGACCCATCTATGGCAGTGCGCACCCGATGGAGCGTCGAGCACCCTTGCTCCCACGCAGTCGAGCACGACCTGTCCGGCCGTCCCGCCGACAAACGGGCCGGATTCGCCCGCTGGCTCGCGACGAAGGACTGCTCTGTTAACTGCACCATCTCCGCTTCGTTAGTCACGGCGTAATAGGCCGCCATCGAGGAGCAAGTGATGCATGTACGTACTGAGTTGCTGGAGTGCCGACGGACCATCCCTCGCCTCGGACAAGTGGTGGAGGTCAACCGGGCACATCCGCCGTGTGTGATGCTCGATGCGGCGGGAGCCGAAGTGGAGCCAGTCACCGCGTTCCTGCGGGACCTAGCGCTTGGCGATTCCAGCCCGCTGACCTGCCGCAGCTACGGGTACGGAATGCTGCGGTGGTTCCGCCTGCTGTGGCTGCTCGGCACCGGGTGGGAGCGGGCGACGGAGTCCGAGGTCGCCGTGCTGACGGGTTGGCTACGCTCGGCCGCCAACCCGCAGCGACACCGGGCCGCCCACTGGCCGGGACGGTGAATCTCCGTACGGGCAAGGGGTCTTTGCGCGCCGGGTACGCGCCGCGCACCATCAACCACGCGCTGACAGTAATCAGCGGGTTCTACGAGTTCCACGCGCATCAGGGTCAAGGCCCGGTCGTCAACCCGGTGCCAAGCTCGACTCAGCGGCGCCGCACGCTCGGGCACCGCAGCCCGCTGGAAACGACGCCGATGGTGGGTCGGGCCCGGCTGCGGCAGCGAGTGCCTGACAGGCCGCCGCGGACGTCAGCGTCTCGGTCGCGTTCACCAGCTGGAGCAACGCCTGGGATCGCTCATCCAACTGCTGGTCAACATCGTGGTTCTGATCGGAGTGGGCACCGCCGCGCTTCGCTGCCAGCGGGCGATCTGGCGGAGGGTCGCCGCCTGGCGTGCCCGCGCGGAGCACCGGTAGCGCCGGCCCGTGAGCCGGGGAGCGCCTTCGGGTTCGCGGGCCGTGCCGCGTGCGTCGCCGCAGATGATGCCGGAACCGGCGAGGTCCGTGATGACCGGATCTGAGTGACCACGGGAGGTATTCGATGACCGAGCACCCCACTGTGCCGATTCGCCCCGTACCCCATAAAGGGTCGAGCCTGCCAGCCCTGGTACTACCTGACGGAAGTACCAAGTCGGTCGCCGCTGGTTGCTTCCACGTGGCCACGGCCTTCCACCGTCTCGCCGCACTGCCCCGACCGTCCAACTGACCGACAAAGCCCCGTCCGCCCACGACCCGAAAGAACCCGGAGAACCCGACCACCGAGCCGGGACTGTAACCTGCCCAAGCACCGAAATCACGTCGGCCACCCCACAGTTGGCGATCAGCGACGCTGCCTCAGCCCAACCGAAACGGCGAGGCTAGCTCTGTCGGCCGCTGGGGGACCTGCCCGTCTGGGTGAAGTCCCAGGTCTGCATTTCGCGTTGTGCGGTTCCGTTGTTGCCGAGTTGGAAGACTGCGAAGCCGGCCGGGTGGAAGGTGAAGGCGTCGAAGGGCCTGCTTTCCAGATCGGTGAGGAAGTCCAGCTGGGCGAGGCCGACGGTGACGTGTGCGACGAAGTTGTTGCCGCTGTGGTCGGGCACGTAGCGCTCGACGTACTCGATGGTGTCCGCGTTGATCTCGGGCGCCTCCGCCGTGGTCACGTAGGCGGCGGCAGTCCCTCCCTGCGCGGCGAAGGGTTCGACCGCGGCGATGAGTGAGCGCTGCAGATCGAGCACGGCCTGGCTCGGCTCGACGACCAGGCCGGCGAGGCCCATCCCGGCCTGGGAGGCGACCTGCATGTGGGCGACCCTGACTCCGCGCAGCTGGAGCGCATCCGGATCCGCCGCGCCGATCGCGTCTGCGACAACGTCGAAGACAGGGGTGAGCTCGCTGGTTCGGACGTAGCGCTGCAGCAGAGTGATGTGGGGCCGGTGGTGGGCGTCGAGCGCGAAGCCGTCGGGGACGCTCTGGTGCATTTGGGTGTTCAGCTCCCTGGCGCGCTCGATCATCGTCGCGTCGGGGAGCATGAGGATGTCGACCGCGGTGAGGTCGCTCATCAGAACACCACTTTCCAGTCGTTCTTGATGCTGACCAGGGTCCATCCCTGCCGCTTCGCCTCCTTGACCGATCTCTCGGCTGCGGCGGTGTAGGCGTACTCGCGTTCCTCGTCGTCGTGGACGACCAGCATCGCGAACGTCGCGGACTCCAGCATCTCGATGTCGACGTCGGCGTTGCCTCCCGCGAAGGCCGGCATTCGGCCGGTCGTGGCGAAGATGTGCTCGGGCTTGCCCGGTCCGAGGGCGATCCCGCCCAGGACCTTGTCGGTGCGGTGGAGCACGCCGTGCCGGTACTCGTACTGGGGGGCTGTCCCGATCACGTCCTCCCGGTTGAGCCCCCAGGCGCCTTCGGCGATCACCCGCATGAAGTCCCGGCCTCCCCCCGAGCAGACGAAGATCCGGAACTCGTGCGACCTCAGCAGGTCGAAGAGCTCCAGCATCGGCTTGTAGACCAGCTCGGTGTAGGGCGCGGCGAAGCGCTCGGACTTCGCGCCGTCCAGGTATCGCAGTACCTCGGCGTCGAATTGGTCCGGTGTCTTCCCGCGCCAGTTACGGGCGAGCGCCTCCTCCAAGGCCATGATCGCGTCGGGATGCTGTTGACCTACCGCGGCGAAGAAGTCGTGGTCCTGTTCGAGGATCGCCTTGTAGGGCTGCGTGCCCGCGAGAGAGTCATCACGCTGAGCTGCAGCGGCCAGGGCACGGAAGATGAAGTCGAGCTGTACCGGCAGTGGCTGCTCGACCCAGAGAGTGCCGTCGTTGTCGAAGGCGGCGACCCGCTCCGCGGGCTTCAGGTATCCGTCGCCGGGGGTTGTCACCCGGCTGATGAACTCGATGATGGCCTGCTTGGCCGGGCCGTCGGTCCAGCTCGGAAGCATCTCGTCCATGAAGCGCCTCTCCATTGCCTCGCCCACGCAACGACCGGCGCCGGCTCATCCGCGCCGGCCAGCACGCGCGAATGGTGCCTGCGACCGCCAGCCGCAGAAACCCGCGAATAGGGGAATCTGCCGGAGGCCTTGTTGACTCACGCTCGAACCGTCGGACGTCCCGTGGACCAGCCGCACAAAGCCCTCTATTAATAGCTAAGCAGCTCGAACGCCCCTGTGCCTCCCCAGAACGACGAAGCGGCTTCGAAGGGTGCCCAGGACCGCTTTCGGTTGAGTTCCGCAGCTCACTGTCCGGAGTCTGATCACCCGGGCCGCTCGCCGGCACAGCAGAGAGCCCGCACGACCAGTCACGGTCGGCGGGCCCTCGTACGCTGCGGCTGCTACCGGCTGGCGCACGTCACGTAGACGTCTGCGGTGAGCGGCTCGTAGAAGCTGCCCGCCTGGGCCCACCAGCCGTCACTGCGGGCACCCTCGCTCTTGAAGCCGGGCTTCGACGAGATCAGAGCGGCCTGGCGTCCGCTCGCCGAGGCACCGCCGCCTACGACCTGCCGCCCTTCCGGGCACACGAGGAACCCTCCGGCCGGGCTGTTCGAGGTTGCCTTGCCCGTCGACCAGGTCACGTCGGTGATCGGGTCGGCGCACATCGCGGAGGCGACGACGCCGACCGAGGTGTTCGCGGACTTCGTGCCGGCCACCACCCACTGGGTGGGCTGCTTGGCCGAGTTGAAGGCCGCCGGGTACGACTTGGTGAGGGAGCTCCCCTCGCCCTGGATCTCACCGCCGCCGCCGAGAGCGACCTTGCCCGCAGGGCAGGACACCGTGACCGGCGGGTCCACCGGCACCTGGCTCAGCGGCGCCTGAACGACCTCGTAGCCGCTGGGCTTCCAGGCGCAGATCGCCCAGAGCGTCACTGTGCTGGCTGCCCCGAGAAGTTCCGGGCGCTGGCGACCCACAGCGATGTGTCCCGGTAGGGCTCCACGAAGCTCCCGACCAGGGCGACGGAGTCGTACGCGGAGTTCGGGGCCGTCGCCTCCGCACCACCGCTGATGGCAACCTTCCCGTCCGGACAGAAGATCTTCACCTGCTCAAAGTCGGCGACGGTCCGTGTGGTCTTCACGGTCTCAACGCCCATCAGCGGCGGGGCCGAGGGCGGGCCCGGAGCGCTGGGTGCGGAGAAAGCTGGCCCGGTGGCCGACATCGCGAGTCCGACAGCCGCAGCGCAGACGGCGAGCCGGGAGGTGAACCGGGGAAGGGGGTGCTGCCGAAACCTCATGGAAGCCCGATCTGTGAAAGCGCAATGTCATTGCGCAATGCGATCACGCTAGAGCTGTCCGTAATCAGAAGCCAGCTGCCTCATCAGATCCAGTGATCACAACCAGCTTCGGCCCGCACCCCCGCAGAATGCCGTAGACGGCTCTGCCCATTGCTCGACACGGCGGGCGAGCACCAGCCGTCCCAGGCGGCGGGCGGCACTTACTCGGCCCCCTTTGATAGGCACGCTTGCGGCCCCCGTGCGGTCAGGGTCGCGCAGCCCGGACATGGGCTGCCACAGCCTTCCGCAGCGAATCCCCGTCTCCCGTGTGAGCCGCAACGGTCGACTGGCTGCGACTTCACCTACGCTGGCGCCATGAGTTCATCGAGGGCCGTCCCTGACGGTTACAACACTCCGGTCCCGAGCAAGATCATGACGCCGGACCGGGTCGAGACCCGGATCGGCACGCTGGAGTTCATCGATGGCTTCCCCAGCGATAAGACGGCTGTGAAGGTCTTTGACCATCTGGACTTCCTGCGTGCCGTCGAGGTGTTCCTGCAGTGCATTCCTGCCGCCTCGATGGAGGGCCTGCGGGCGGGCCTGGCGGACATCGGCTGCGACGCCGCGCACAAGGTGGTGATCGCCGACCGCCTCCTGGACTCCAACTCGCTGTTCCTGACGGGCAACACCGACACCGTCTACGCGATCACGATGCTCGACCTCGACCGAGACGGTCCGACAGTCGTCCAGATCCCACCCGGCTGCGGACCGGGCACCGTCAACGACGCCTGGTTCAGATTCGTCACCGACATGGGCGCACCCGGGCCCGACGGTGGCGCCGGTGGTGACTACCTGCTGGTTCCCCCCGGCTACGACGGCGAGGTCCCGGACGGCTACCACGTGGCCCGGTCGTCGAGCTATACGAACTTGCTGGCGCTGCGCGGCTTCCTCGTCGACGGCAAGACCGACGCGGCGAAAGCCATGTTCGAGAACGGCGTCAAGATCTACCCCTTGTCGACGGCCGAGGCACGCCCGCAGATGGAGTTCAGCTCCATCTCGGGCAAGGCGTTCAACACCATCCACGCCAACGACCAGAGCTTCTACCACGAGGTCGCCGATGTGATCCGGCGCGAGCCGATCGAGGTGATCGATCCGGAGACCCGGGGCCTGCTCGCGTCGATCGGCATCCACAAGGACCGCCCGTTCGCGCCCGACGAGCGGATGCGCGCCACGCTCGCTGACGCCGCCGCGGTCGGCAACGCCTCGGCCCGTGCGATCTGTTTCCAGACGAGAGATGAGCGCGCCTATTACTACGAGGACCGCAAGTGGAAGACCGGATTCGTCGGCGGCGACTACCTGTGGCTCGACGGTGACGGACGCGGCGGGCGCAACTTGGACGCCCGGACGATGTTCTTCTACCAGGCGACCCTGAACACCCCGGCGATGGCGCTCGAGATGGTAGGCGCCGGCTCCCAGTACGCGCTCTCCGAGAGAGACGCCTCCGGCGCGTACCTGCACGGCGACACAACGTATCGACTGACTCTTCCGCCTGGCATTCCCGCCAAGGACTTCTGGTCGCTGGTCGTGTACGACCCCCAGACCCGATCGGAGCTGCAGACCAGCCAGGCTCTGCCGAGCCGGAGCAGTGAGAACAACCGTGACGAGCTCACCTACAACGACGACGGCTCGATCGACCTGACCTTCGGGCCGGAGCCGCCGAGCACGCGAGACGGCAACTGGATCCAGACGGTCCCCGGCAAGAGCTGGTACGCGATCCTACGGTTGTACGGGCCGCTGGAAGCCTGGTTCGACCAGACCTGGATCCCCGACGACATCGAGCGGCTCTGATCGCAACCCAGTCCGCAGAACGCATTGCCGAGCGAGTCGCTCATTTCTGCATGTGTCCGCTCGGCGCGCCCGCAAGCTGCCGGCGAGCTACCTGGCGGCAAGTCCCGGGAAGAGATGCCCCACGGTGGCGTGCATCTTCGCGAGTGCTTCGCGACCGGTGAGGTGGTCGAGTTCGCCGACCTCGGGAGCGTCTGGGTCCAGCGACCGGACAAGTGTCCCGACTCCTCCGACGAGCGCCTTCGCGAGCGGCGACAGAGGCGCGTCGAAGGGAATGAGCGTTACGTCGAACTCCGGCACCGGCAGGGGGTGCACGTCGGGCCAGTCCTCAGGAAGGCGCGGCTCGTCCCGGGTGAAGATCGCCGCGAGGTCGGGGGCGTCGGCATCCCGCGCGGTCAGCGGCCCTCCGAGGTCCCATCGCTCGCGAAGGGTTCGGATGACCGAGGTGTGCCGGTGCTCCTCGGTGATGACGGTGTGCTCGTCGATCCACGGCGAGATCGCGATCGCGGGCAGGCGGACACCGAGCCGGTCGAACGTGAAGCCCATCTGACCCGGACCCGCCGCGGGGTCTGGCGGGGTCGCCGCCGGCGGCGGGACGTGATCGTACGTACCTCCGTGCTCGTCGAACGCGACGAGCAGGAGGGTGTTCCACCAGTTGGAGCCCTCTTCACTGGCGGAGTCGCGGATCGCCGTGTAGATCCTCGCGAGCAGCGCGTCACCGCCGAGGAGCGACGACGGGGGGTCGGCCTGCAGTCCGGGCGTGAGTGCACCAATCGGCGGATGCATGTCGTTGTGGCCGTGCCACATGTTCGGTTCGATGAACGCATAGGTCGGCAGCTCGCCGTTCGCGGCATCCTCGTAGAACTGATCGGTGGACACGAAGTGCGTCGCGAAGCGGTGCTTGAGGCGCGCCCCGTGGATCAGAGCCGTGAACGACGCCGGTGAGGGCTGGTCGACGTACACCTTCCACGTCAGACCCTTGGCCTCCAGCCGCTCGAAGATGGTCTCGGCGTCATTCTGGCCGGGGAAGTTCGAGTACGGCGAGTTGACGACGAAACCCGATGCGGTGGCCGCGTGGAAGAAGGAGCGGTTCGTGAACGTCTGCGACGGCACCTCTGCGAACCAGTGGTCGAACGTCGCAAATCCACGCGCGATCGTCGAGATCACGGGCATCTGCTCGTTCGTATAGCCCTGCATGATCTGCGCATACTGCTCGTAGGTGGGCTGTATGCCGCACTCAGCGGTGAACGCGCTGATGTAGTCGGTCACGAACCCGTTCATCGTGGGGTTGGCGTGAGGGTCGGCCGGAAGATTGAACGGCGCTGTCATGTGCTCGCTCAGCGTTCCACGGTTGCTCGGCGGGTCGATCGTGCCGAACAGCTGCGTGTTCACGTGGGTGTATTCCTCACCCGGGTCCGGGTTCGGAGTGTCCATCGTCTGGGCGATGCCGTAGGCAATGGACTTACGATCCGCACCGTGCTCAGCCCACTCAGGGATCGGGTTGGACAGGTCCTTGCCGATGACACCCTCGAAGAACGGCACCTCGCCCGGTTCGTAGAGCCGGCCCAGCAGGTTGTCGAACGAGCGATTCTCGAACATGACCACCACGACGTGGTCGAGCGCACTCTTGCGTTCGGGAGTGGGCATTGGATGCTCCGTCCGGTCGGGCTCGAGCGCGCTCTGCGCGGTTCCTGAAAACAGTATCGCCACGGCAGCTGGCACGCCTCCTGCAGTTCAGATGAATAGCGCGCCCGGGTGAGGGGCCTTGTGCTTCTCTGAAAGCGGTTTGATGGGGGTTCCACGCCGCGGATTGCCTTTGTTCGTAGTTGCGCAGGTTCGCGGCGCCGTCCGCGCCGTGTAGGTCTGCTGTAGGTTCCCGTCAGCCGTGTCCTCATATGACGCTCTGAGCTGCGGTTTCATGTCCCGATCCCGTGGCTGTGTCACCTCCCCTGTCCCGAGGAGCTGTCCATTTCCCCGGCCCCAGAGAGCTGCTCAGCAGGTCATGGATCGGTACGAGGCGAGCCTGGACAACGGATTCCTCGGCTTCCTCGCCCGAAATGCTTGCGATTTCCAGCTGCACTGTCCGGGCGTCCTTCTGCGGTGCGCGTCCCCGACGGCCGAGACCGTTCCGGGGGACTACGAGGACCCGGAGTCGCTGACGCGCGCGCTGACCGGGGTGCGGTCCGCGTTCCTGGTGACGAACCGGATCGCGGACGACGACGCGCGCTTCCTACGGGCCGCGCGGTCGGCCGGGGTGCGCCATGTCGTGAAACTCTCCGCCGCCGGGGTCACGGACGGCCGGGCCGACGACCTGATCACCCGGTGGCAGCGCGGCAACGAGGAGCTGTGGCGCGGGTCCGGGCTGGAGTGGACCCTGCTGCGGCCCCGTCTGTTCATGTCCAACGCCCTCTCCTGGGCGGGGTCCGTCCGCACGCACGGTGTGGTGCGGGCGCTCTACGGGACCTCGGCCAACGCCTGCGTCGATCCCCGCGACGTCGCCGAGGTGGCGGTACGCGCGCTCACCGGGGACCGGGAGCGGTATGCCGGTACGGCCCTCACGCTGACCGGGCCGGAGCCGCTCACGGCGGCCCGGCAGACGGCCCAGCTCGCCGAACTGCTGGGCCGTCCGCTGCGCTTCGAGGAACTCGGTCCCCGGCAGGCGCGCGCGGTGCTGGCCGAGCGCTATCCGCACGACGTCGTCGACGCGATCCTGGAGCGGGCCGAGCAGCAACGCCAGGGCGGCAAGAGCGAGGTGGACGGGACCGTTCCCGCCCTGCTCGGCCGGCCGGCCGGTTCCTTCCACCTGTGGGCCAGACACCATCTGAGTGCTTTCCGTGCGTCGGTGGAGCCGGTTTCCGCAGCGGGTCAGAGCCCGTGCGAGCCCGCCGTCACGATGGCGGAGAACGCGGGCTCGCCGGCCTGAAGGGCGGTCACCAGGACCGTCTGCACGCCGGGGGAGGCCGCGTCGTCGAGCAGCCGGGCCTCGACCATGCAGGGCGCGTCGAGCTCGACGAACCGGGTGAACCGGGTGGCGATGCTGAGGGGCAGATAGGAGGACCGGCGCAGCACGGCGGCCGTGGCCTGGCGGGCGGCCTCGATCAGCACCGTGCCGGGTATGTGGTCGACCGGGTGCTCGAAGAGCACGGGGTGGCGGGTGTCCACGCGCAGTTGCCAGTAGTTGTCCTCGGCGGTGGGGGAGAGCACGACGTCCATGGGCGACATGCGCCCGACGCTCTGCGGCGCCGCCGGGCTGATGAGGGGCAGCTGGTGCCAGTCCCCGCCGGCCGTGTGGTCGCCGCGGACCCGCCGGTAGACCGCGGGCGCCAGACAGGAGAAGGAGCCGGTGCCCGTCGCGACGACGTTTCCGTCACGGTGGAAGACCGCCGTGATGCGCATCCCCGACAGCTTCCCGCCGCGTCGGGTGATCTCGGTACACGCGACGTCGATGCTGAGCGCCGCGGGTGCGTAGCCCACCAGGAGGTGTTCCGGGTGCACGGCGACGTCGAGGTCCCAGATGATGAACTGGTGGCCGAGGGGCACACCGAACTCGGCGTGGCCCAGCAGGATGCCTGCCTGGCGGATCGTCTCGCAGACGATGAGCGGGTCGTGGTACCCCTCCGCCACCGGTGTGAAGAAGCTGTGGCCGCGCGGCCACTGCGCGCTGATGCGGAAGTGGGTGTCGTCCACCCGCGCCCAGTCGGTGAGCAGAACCTCGGCGACGGCCGACCGGTGTACGAACTCCTTGGGAACGGTGCTGGTGAGCGTCGTGGCGCCGGTGACACGAGCGATGACGGCGGTGGCCGTGGCGGCCTCTCTCGTCCAGGTGTCGAAGGCCGTGCGCTCCATTTGCGACTTGCTCGCTGACATAGCTCCCCCTTGTACTGCTGGAGTTGTGCTCGGATTGACCCCTTGGCCGGGAAGATACATACCAGCCGGTTTAGTTTCTAGTGTTTGTCGGGCGCCTCCACAAGAATTCGCGGAGGCATTTACTCCGATTCGCCCGTTCGTCCTGGTGGAGTGCCGTTCTCCCGATTCCGGCGGGCGCTGATCCGCCGATGCCGGGCCGGACCGCGTTGAGCAGGATGCGAGCCGTTCTCAAGCGGCACTAAGAGGGCGTCCGCTCCCGCGCCCGACGGTCACCGGCAGGCGGTCATCCTGTTCAGCGAGGAAAGGGGCGGGAAGCGTGAGAGGCAAGGGCGCTACCGTCGTGCCCGGATTCTCACCGCCCACGACATCGATGACCAGCACCTGCGTCCCTCGCCGATGGCCGCGCCACCGCCGATGTCCACACATAGGACGGCCGTGCATGAGGATGTGGTCCCGGCCGGCGCAGGTGGGGGCCGGCCGGGACCGTTGAGGTCAGGGGCAGGTGACCAGGATGATCGAGATGGCGGTGCAGGTCGCGGTCGCGCTGTCGTTGGCCGGGTTGGGGTCGGTGGGTGCGGATGCGGTCCGTACGCCGGTGACCGAGACGCTTCCCAGGGTCAGCAGGTGCAGGGGGATGCGGAACGTCTTGTTGACGCTGGTTCCGTCGGGGATGGCGCTGTAGGCGCAGGTGACGGTGTTGCCGGCGGTGGTGCAGCCGGTGGACAGGTTCGTCGGGGTGGCGCCGGTGGGGAGGGCCGCGGTCAGAGTGGCGGTGGCCACGGCGCTGGGACCGGTGTTGTGCGCGGTGAGGGTGTAGGTCAGGTACGGCACGAGGATGCCCAGGTGTGGCTGCGCGGTCAGGTTGACGTCGATGTCGGTGGGCGGGGTGAGGTAGGTGTACTGGTCGGCGGCGCTGGTGGGGCTGGTGCCCGAGGCGGTGGTGACCTGCACGTCGACCGTTCCTGCCGCTCCAGCCGGGGCGGTGGCGGTGCAGGTGGTCGCGGTGCAGGACACGGCGGTCGCGGGGTTGCCCGGCCCGAAGGTGACCGCGGTGGCGTCGGTCAGGTTCGTGCCGGTGACCGTGACCACGGTGCCGCCGGAGGTGGTCCCGGAGGTGGGGCTGATGGCGGTGACGACCGGGGCGGGCAGCGGGACCTGGCCGGTCGCGACGTGTCCGGGGAGTCTGCCGACGGCGATGGTGGCGGTGACGGTGTTCGTGGCCGTGTCGATCACCGAGGCGGTGTTGCTGCCGTAGTTGGCGACGTAGAGGTGCGCGCCGTCGGCGGTGATCGCGTTCCCGAACGGGACGGAGCCGACGGTGACGGTGCTGGTGACGGTATTGGTGGCCGTGTCGACCACCGCCACCGTGCCCGAGGACTGTTGGGCGACGTACAGGTCGACGCCGTCCGGGCTGACCACCGGCGCGAAGGCCGAGGAAATGCCGCTGATGGTGGCGGTCACCGTGTTCGTCGCTGTGCTGACCACAAAGACGCTGTTCGAGGACGCACTGGCGATGTAGGCACGGGTGCCGTCGGGCGAGACGGCGACCCCGTTGGGTGCGATGCCCGTCGTCATGCTGGCGGTGACCGTGTTGGTGGCGGTGGAGATCACCGAGGTTTTGCCGCCGGTCGAGTTCTCCGTGACATAGAGCTGACTGCCGTCAGGTGTGACCGCGATGGCGAGGGGCGCCACGCCCACCGCGACGGTGGCGGTGACCGTGTCGGTGGCCGTGTCGATCACCGAGACCGAATTCCCGCCGCCGTTGGTCACGTAGACCTGTGCGCCGTCCGGGGAGACCGCGATGCCATAGGGGAACGAGCCCACCGCGATGGTCGCGGTCACCGCCCTGGTCGCCGTGTCGATGACCGAGACCGAGTTTCCGCCACTGTTGGCGACGTAGACACGGGTGCCGTCGGGCGAGAACACCAGGCCCTTGAGGCTGGAGCCGACCGGGATGGTGGCAGCCACCGCCCCGGACGCGTCGTCGATGACCGACACCGTGCCGGCACCGCCGTTGGACACGTAGGCGGTGGCCGTGCCCGTCGGGGCGGCCTGCGCCGGAGCCGCGGCGGTGGACGTGCCGGTCGGCGCCGCCTGCGCCGGGTCGTCCAGGCCCACCAGCCCGGTCAGCGCCAGCGTCCCGCCGACGACCAGCGCCGTGAGACGGCGGCCCCATCGGGACCGGCGCCGATAAGGCCGTGCAGGTGCAGAGATCAAGGCTCTTCCCCCTTCGGGTCCGCACCTTGGCGGCGGGAACCGGAGGCCCCCGTGAACCGGCAGAGACGCGGTCGTACAGGCGTGCCCGCACCAGCGGCACATCGCCACCGGCCGAGCCCGTCCCTGGCGCACCACCGCGGCAAGGTCCGGGCCGCGACAGCCAACGACCCGCACACGCCAGATGATCAGTACATGGCGAAGTCAGATGGATCATCCCATCGGCACGGCCACACCGGAGGGGAAGTAATACGCCTGTCCGAATCCGATCGGAACCTGGCCACGCTCAGGTGATCGGACTTCAGCGGGGACAAGCGGTTCACACCCTTTCCGTGCTGGAGAGGCTGCACCGGGCTCTTCAGCGCCGGGACTTGTTCGCCTAGCCGTCGCACCGCTGGTCCCACCTGCGGGCCGGCTCTGTGCCCGCACTACCGCCGTCACCTGTGTGGGATCGGCGAGGACGTTCCTGAGAGGCTGGCCGGTCACAGGCGTGGTCACCGTCCGGCGTTCTCGCTAGTGCTGTGACCGCTTAGGTTCGCCGGGTTGGGGCTCGCGGTCGTGGTGGCTCGGCTGGTTGGGTGTGAGGAGACATCCGATGCGGTGTGTGGAGGTGTGTGGTGGCTGAACCGGTTCGAGTACGCAGACTGACCGATCAGGAAGGGCAGCGGCTGCAGCAGATTGTGCGGCGGGGCAGTACCAGCACGGTGCGTTACCGGCGGGCGATGATGCTGCTGGCCTCGGCCGGCGGGAACCGGGTGCCGGTCATCGCCCAGCTGGTGCAGGCCGACGAGGACACCGTCCGCGACGTGGTCCACCGGTTCAACGAGATCGGCCTGGCCTGCCTGGACCCTCTCTGGGCGGGAGGCCGTCCCCGCCTGCTCAATCGTGACGACGAGGACTTCGTCGTCCAGACGGCCACCACCCGCCCGGCCAGACTCGGGCAGCCCTTCACCCGCTGGTCCATCCGCAAACTCGCCGCCTACCTGCGCAAAGTCCACGGCCGGGCGATCCGGATCGGGCGCGAAGCGTTACGGATCCTCCTGTCCCGCCGCGGCGTCACCTTCCAACGCACCAAGACGTGGAAAGAGTCCACCGACCCGGACCGGGACGCCAAGTTCGACCGGATCGAACACCTCCTGGAACACTTTCCCGGCCGCACGTTCGCCTTCGACGAGTTCGGACCGCTGGGCATCCGCCCCACCGGCGGGTCCTGCTGGGCCTCGCGGGGACGGCCCGACCGGGTCCCCGCGACCTACCACCGCACCCACGGCGTCACCTACTTCCATGGCTGCTACTCGATCGGTGACGACACCCTGTGGGGCGTCAACCGGCGACGCAAGGGTGCGGTCAACTCCCTGGCCGCGTTGCGGTCGATCCGCGCCGCGCGTCCGGACGGCGCCCCGATCTACGTGATCATGGATAATCTCTCCGCCCACAAGGGCACCAAGATCCGCCGATGGGCCCGAAAGAACCGGGTCGAGCTGTGCTTCACCCCGACCAACGCCTCCTGGGCCGACCCAATAGAGGCGCACTTCGGGCCGTTGCGGCAGTTCACTCTCGCCAACTCCCACCACCCCAACCACACCGTCCAGACCCGGGAACTGCACCGCTATCTGCGCTGGCGCAATGCCAACGCCCGCCACCCCGACGTCCTGGCCGCGCAGCGTAAGGAGCGCGCCCGTATCCGCAGCGAGAAAGGCGTTTGCTGGGGCGGCCGACCTCTCCCGGCCACCGCCTGACCGCTCAACAACGGTGTTGGTCTCGCGCAACCGCGGAGGTCAACCACCGGGTCGATCAGTGGACATGGGCCGCAATGATCCGCGCGCACTCCAGGGATTCGACACGCGTCGTGTCCACCTCCAGGTCATAGCGCACACCCTGGTGGACGACCTCTGCCTGCGCTTCGGCCATCCCGGTGACCCGATCACCGCGTGCGACCTCCCGACCCACAGCGACTGCGCTCTCGCACCTGACACCAACCCACAGCACCTGCAACCCGCCGAGAGCCTTCTGCCACCGCTGCTGGGACGCCGCTCCACCGAGGAACACCTCATCAACAATGACCCGGGCACCCGCACGGACCATCGCGGCGATCCCCTCGATCCACGCCTCTTCCAGCGCCCGGAACGAAGACCCGACCAGCACCTCGCCATCCGGAGCGAACTCGATCCCCGCCTCCGACGACCTCATGGACGCGGGCATGCCCTGGACCAACGTGTCGACCCCAAAGACCAGCCACGGATCCGGCATGACATCCTGCAGACACCGGGCAAGGTCGGACTTCCCCGAGCTGGAACCACCATTGAGAACGATCATCTGGGTCATCACCACGCCACGGTAAAGGCGGCGAAGCAGCGACCCAAACCGATTTTGGCCAACACCACTGTGCCCACCACAACCCGGTGAACCTAAGCGGTCACAGCACTAGCCTGGCCGCCCGGCCTGCCTTGGGCCGTGTACTCCTGGGACACCTTCGGGTGATCACGGTGGAGACGGTGGTCACCACCGCCACCGGATCGGGGGCGGTGGTGCGGACCACCGCCCGGCCTTTGCCGGGAGGACCGGGCGGAGGTGACCCCGGGCGCCCTTCACCGTCCGGCGGGGCGGCGCCTGGCTGCGGTCCGGTAGCACGACCAGGAGCAGCGGCCCGGCCCCGGGAAGGATTTTCCTCACCGCCCCAGCCTCGGTGCTTCGGGTGGCGCCATGGTGCGTGCGTGTCGTGCACGTGCGAGGCGATGAACCCGGCGCCGGGGCAGATGGCGGATTCTAGGACAAACAGACGCGGGAACCGAACGTCGCTCTCCCCCGATCGCGATAGCGCCCCGTGACCGCTGACGGAGCCCGATGGCGAACGCCCCAGCCACCTATGACCCCACCGATACGCGCCCATCCGAGCGAAGTGCAGATAAGCAGCGACTGCTGGAGAGCAGCGCGTGACGCCGACAGCGCATCCAAGGAGCAGTGGCTCGCCGGCAAGCGTGCCCAGGAGCAGCAGGCTGCTGTCGAGTGGGCGGAGAAGTTCGACATGCCGCCGTTGGAAGGCCCGGAGAAGGTCCTGGACTGGGGTGTGCGCTCCCGTCATCAGCTGATGGCTGCCGCGCACACCGTGCTGGTGGTCGAGGGGGCCTGGGACGAGGCGGACTGGGCGGAGGTGGAGGAGAAGGCGCGGGCCATCTCGCGGGCCGGGTGGTGGATCGATCAGCGGGGCGCAGAAGGCTCTGACCTGCCGGAACTCCTCGACGCGGCGGGTGAGGACGACCGGGGGACGGAGAACCCGTTCCGGTGACGGAGGGGGAACATAGCCGGGGATCGCCGGTTAGCCAAACCGGCGTTCTTCCGGACCATTGTTCCTCCCACCGCTTCACGTCTGACGTGGAAGGAACCGGATGACCCTGCCCCCACCCATACCGGCGTTCGCTGCGACGCCTGACCCGTTCACCCCCGTCCGGGACATCACCCACGGCCATTTTCAGGCCGGCGACCAGGTCGTCGTCCTGAGGGGGGTCGCCGGCGGAGAGCTGTGGGGAGACGCTGTGCGCGTGGTCGCCTCCTCCTGGCACGCCCCGACCGACGAGGACGGATGGCGGGTGCGCGACGCGACCGGCGGAGCACAGTCGTACCTCACCGCCCACCCCCGCTATCTCGTCCACCTCACGCGCCGCTGCCCGGACTGCCTGATCCACCTGCGGGCCATGGAGGACTACCTCCTGCCGAAGCACACCGACGCCAACGCCCTGGTCGACTGCGGCTGGTACACCATCACCGCCCTCCACCAGCTCGTGCACGTCGCCGACGTCCGGGGCGGCCGGTGATCTTCCAGGTCCACGAGCGCACCCATACCCCGCACGACCCGCTCACCGCGGCACTGGGCCGCCCGATCTCACCAGATGACGGGCTGACCGAGCACACCGTCGTCGCCTGCTGGCCGGGGCTCGACTCCTACACCCTGGATGACGAGCAGGCGACGTGGACATCCGCCCAGTGGGCTCAGCACCTCGAAGACCCGCTGCTGGAGCACCCGTTCGCTGCCAGCCCGAACGACGACCGGCGAGCGATCCTCCACCTCGAAATCCGCCTCCACCGCGATGACCGGGTGCTGACCGGACCCCAATGGGCCGAGACCGCCCACCGCCTCGCCCGCGCCGCCGGCATCGAGATCCCCGGCGATGAGCACGGCTGTCAGTGGATCGCCGTCCAAGCCCAACCCGGCCGCCTCGACCTGATCGCCAACCTGATCCGCCTCGACGGCACCTGGAACACCCAGCCCGCCAACGTCCTGCAGCGCCTTTCGGTCGAAGGCCGCCGCATCGAAGGGGACCTGCGCCTGACCCCGGCACCCACCGCAACCCAGCCGCAGGCCCCCGCGCCTGTACCCACTGCCACAGGCCACCTCGCGAGCGTCCTGTCTCAGCTCGCCGACGAGCACGCCGGGCCGCTGGCCACGGTGCGCTCGCTCATCGAGCACACCGCCCACCGGATCGCCCGCCAGCCAGGAGCCACCAGGCCGGACACGGCACACCGCCTGGAGCTGATCGCCCGCCGGCTCCACGCCATCCAGCAGGACCTCGACACCACGGCAGCCCACCTGTCGGTCGTCCGCCCCAGCGTGGCCCCGGCACCACCCGCCGTCCGGTCCGCCACCCACCGATCACCATAGGAGAAACGTTCCTTCACCTCTCGCCAACCGCTTCCTCGACATCCGCCGCGATCCGCACTCCGATGAGGTCCTCGCCCGCGGCGGAGACGCAGGAGCCCACAGTGTTCTGCAGCGGGCAGGTTTCGTTCCCGTCGTGCGCGTCCACGAGACCTACCACCGCACCCCCACCGGTCTCGATCAGGACGAGGAATCCCGCCTCGCCATCGGCGCTGTGGCAAGGCTGCGAGCCGCCGGATACCACGTCGACTGCGACGCGGACTTCGACACCGAAGCCCGGCCCGCCACATACCCGACACTCGGCGCCTCCGTGGCCCAGCTCGCCGAGCGGATCCACCAGGCCACCACCACCGAAGAGGCCGCCGACGCTCTCACCGAGCTGACCGCCGCGCACGACGGCATTCTCGCCGCCCTGGCCGAGGTCCTGACCGCCACCGCGGAGTTCCACGACGGCCTCGGCCAGGCCCCCGACCCGCACATCGCCCAACGGCTTCGCTACCTCGCCGACGAGCGCCTGCCCATCATCAGCGCCGACCTAGCCGCTACCCGCAACAGCCTTGCCGACCGCCACGCCCCGCACCCCGGCCGCAGCACCTGCACCCAACAGGTCCCCGCCACCGAACGTGAACGCTCCGCCGCGTGCGCCTGCCCGCCCCGCCGCGCACCGTGCCGGCCCCGCCACCACCCGTGTCCGCCGGTCTGCGCCGATGACACCTACCTCGCCCAAGGACACCATGTACGACCACGAAAACTCCGAGCGCCTCGCTTCCTACGCCGACATCGTCGCCGGTGAACTTCCCGGGACCTGGACCAGCACCTACCACTCGCCCCAGGACAAGGACGACCTCACCGAACTGACCGACCGCATCTGGGACCTGGACCTCATCGCCGCATCCCTGGCCGAGCATCCCCTCCAGCACGCAGCCACCCTGAGCCGCCCGGACGGCGCCCAGCTCGTCGTCCTGGACCGGCACGACGACCGCGGTGGATTCCTCATCGCCGCCGTCGCCCCCCGCACCCTCCCCGACGAGGCATACCGCGCAGTCGGTGAACCCAACGGCATCGCGCTGACCGACGACCCCTTTCTGAGCGCCGAAACCGTAGCGGGCGACCTGCTCTCCCGCTACGACACCGCCCTCGCCCAGATCAGGTACAACGCCCTGGGCGGCGTGCAGCCGTCCCAGGCGGACCGGGTCGTCCTGACCTGGCAGCAGGACGGCAGCCTCGCCGCCGCACCCGTCGGCGAGCAGGCCGCCGAAGTCCTGGCGGCCAACGGCTTCGTCAAGGACCCGAGCGGCATCTACCGTCTCAGCGGCGACGACACCCAGGCGCAGGCCCGCGCCGTGCGCGAGACCGGACGCCAGCTCGACGCCCAGGGCATCGGCACCGCCCTCCAGCACCCGTCGGGGCGGATCGCGCCCACCGCCACACCCGCGGTGCCGCCGGCGTCGGCTGCGACCCGTAGCCCGGCCAGCAGGAGCCGATAGGGCGACGGGAGGGCCCGTCGATGGCGAATCTGGCCGATGAGTACGGCACCGACGTCGAGGTCTACATCAAGGCCCTGACGACCACCATCCACGCCGACACCGCCACAGGCGCCCCCGGGCGACTCCTCGACCTGCTCGACCCGCTCGGTCTGGAGCGGCGGGAGGTCCGCACCGCCGGCCCCGTCTACACCCGGCACGTTGCGCCGCAACACCTCGACGCTGATGAGCAAAAGCGCCTGGCCATCCGCGCGATCCCCGCCCTGCTCCTGGCCGGGTACAAGGTCAACTGCGCCCCCGAGGTCTTCAACGAGGATGCCTACCAGCAGGCCGTACGCGAGATCCGCGCCAGCAAACCCGCTCCCGCGGCGCGGCACCTCGCCCCAGTCGCTTCCCCCAAGCGCCCTGCACCGTCCCCGCGCACCCCGTGAAGCGGGCCGGGGCGGTGCCGGAACCCCACCGGAGCCGCCCCGGCCCGCACCATCCGACCCAGCGGATTCCGGTAACACCCTCACGGCCCCGGCGATGTCCCCTCACCGCAAGCCACGCCTTGTGGCCGCTGTGTTCCGCGGCTACCTGCGCGCCTGCATCCCCGCTGGTCCCGCCTGCCCCTTACCCCTGGCCGACGCGCGATCCGAAGCCGTGCTCGCCGAGACGCTGCGGATCGAACACCTCGAACGCGACTGACTATCCCTGACCTGGAGGAACATGCCCGGCACCCCTTACCCGGTGATGATGGCCGATGACATCACACGCCAGCTCACCCAGCTTGCCGACCACCTCGCCCACCTGCCCCTGCGCGAGGCCACGCAGGTCATCGCCCGCGTCCTGGATCCGGACAACGGCCTCCTGGGCGGCGTCACCTACCTCTTGGCCACCAGCAGCAGGTTCGCTCAGCACGAAGCCGAACGCGGTGCGCTGCCGGCCGAGGTGTGGCTCGCTCTGGGCCGGGGCTCGAACGAACTCAACGACATCGCCCTGGACCTGGACGAACACGCGCAGACTCTCCAGCGCGTCGGCACGCAGCCCCCGTCCGCCACCGCGCAGCCGCCGTCCCCTTCGCCCCTCGTCGCCCGGCGGCGCCGGTGACGAGAAAGCAGACGCAAGGCTGGGGGGCAGTCGAGCAGCCCGAGCAGCACTACCTCGTCGAACCGCGCGGACTTGCGGGCGGTGGCGATCTGCGGCACGTCGCGGAGTTCCTGCGTGCTTCGGGATGGCGGGACAAGTCCAAGACGGGTGGCCCTTTGGTCATGGAGAGCCCGGACCGCACCATCCGCGTCGGCTATGACCCCTTCGTCCTGCCCGGCGGATGGACCATCCACGGCAAGGCGAACGGCCATCAGGGCGAATGGTGGGCTGTCCTTGGCCGGCAGACGCCGGTGGAGATCGTCGCCGGTCTAACCGACGCCCTCACCCAGCCCCGCTCCGCGCACGCCCCCAACGTGTGGGCGCCACTACGGGAACAGCGCTGGCGCCATGAACCCACCGCCGGACATCACACCGTGACCAGCCCCGACGGCAGTGCCTGGATGCAGTACCACCAGGCCGCCGGCGACAACGCGATGTGGTCATCGGGTGCGAAGGACCAGCAGGGCAACGGCTGGAGCGCCCAGTTCACCGCCAGCACCCCGATGCACCTGGTCCAAGCCTTCTCCACCGCGCTTTCCAACCCCGAGCCCGTGATGCGCCCACTGGGCCGCGTCCCGCACAGCACACAGATCCGCACCACATCGGTTTCCGTACTGCCCTCCCAGCTCCGGGCTTGGCAGCAGGCACGCATCACCGCCGCGCGCGCCGCCTGGGCCCGCAGCAGCACCCCCCGTGGTAGCCGTCCCCGCACCGCGGCTCGACCCCACGCTCACGTCGGCGGCACCCGCACCCGCCGCTGAACCCCGAAGCCCCCCGAGGAGCCCGATGCCCGCACCCACCCTGGAATCCGTCCGTACCGCGACGCAGACCCTGTCCCGCCTGACCGCATACCTGCGCGACAAGCCCGACCCCAAGGAGGCGTTCGCCCTCGTCACTCCGCTGCTCGATGAGTACACCGGCATCCCCGTGCAGTTCGGCGACATCCTGCGCGCCTTCGCCCGTTCCCTGCTGGAAAACCCGGACACCCCGCGCAGCAGGGAGGTCAGTGTCCTGGTCGATGAGTTGCGTGCCGCCGCGTGGGAGCAGTCCGACCAGCACACCCTCCACTACTCCTTGGACCACGTGCGGGCCCTGATCGACAGCGCCGCTGAGACCAGGCCGGGGGCGCAGAGTGCCGGTAAGTGAACGGCAGCTCGCCGCCGTCGCCGAGGTACACGCCTGGCGGATTCCCTTCGATACCAGTCCGCGTCATCTTGCCGGCCCCGGCGATGTCCGCCACGTCACCCACGGCCTGGCCGCCGCCGGATGGACCTCCACGTCCGACCCGCTGAGTGCCGAGATCATCCTGCGCAGCCCCGACCACCACTACAGCCTGCAGTTCGACCCGCAGTCCTCCACCTCCGCGTGGTGGCGGCTGCGGGCCGAGCCCACCGCCCCCCAGCAGGGCTGGTACGCCGAGTTCGGTGAGCTCGTTCCTGCCGAGGTCCTCGCCGGCCTCACCGACACCCTCATCGCTCCCCCTTCGGGCGAGTCGGCCACCCTCCAGCCGGTGCTGGAAGGTGCCGGATGGATCATCGACGGCCGCGGGGTTGCCTACTCCGACCCGTCGGGGTGCAGGGTGGAGCGCCGGGCGGAGAACGGCACCGGCACCGTGCCCTGGCGGGAACCAGAGCGTGTGTCCTGGCAGATCGAGGTCCGCGGCGACGACGAACTCACGGCTCGCGGGCCCCGTCTGTGGCACGCCTGGTTCGACGGCCACGCACCCGAACACCTCGTGACCGCGTTCGTCACCGCGCTCATCGATCCCGCCCCGCTGCAGCGCGCCATGTTCGACCGCACCGCCCACTACAGCGCCGTGCAACAGCCCAGCCCGCTGACTCCGCAGCAGGTGGTCGACGCGCACACCACCCGTATCAACACCATCCGCGCGCAAACCCGCGCCGCCCGCCGCCAGAAGCAGCCGACACCCGCGACGGCCCCGGCGACGCCGGCCACCGCTCGTCCGGCCTCTCACCGCTGACCCCGACAGGACCCTCCCCATCTCCCCCGATACCACCGCTGACCGCGATCTCCTGCAGCATCTCGACGACTACCTGAGCGACAGCAAGAACATCTACGACGCCTGGGACGTCTACTCCGACGAGCACACCGACCTCAACGGTTGGCCTCACGACGACCACGCCTACGGCACCCGCCAGCGCCAGCGCGACGCCGACACCGCCGAGGCGTTCGAGACCGTCCGCGCCGGCGCCCGCCCCCTACTGGCCACAGCCGAAGCGCAGCTCAGGACCATGCCGACCAGCGTGGTGCAGCACCGCTGGGCCTATCAACTGGGTCAGCTGCGCTCCGCGGTCGAGCTGCTCGACGCGTTGCACGAGCAGTGGGTGCGCACCCGTGACAGCCTCCCCGCCGACGCCCCGCCCGGTACCCTTCCGTTCGACGAAGCCCTCGCTGAGTACCACGCCGAATCGTGGAGCTACCTCGACGACTGGGCCACCCACGGTCACGTCCTCCACGAGATCAACACCGCTGCCCAGCACACCCCCTCCCCTCTGGCCCCACCGCCGGCCAAGGCCCCCGCACCCGGCCGGCCCGCCCGAGTGCGGAGGTAGCGGTGTCCCCGGTGCCTGAGAGCGTCGAGGTCGCGTTCATCGCGCCGCGCCATCTGGCCGGCGGCGGTGACCCAGCCTGGGTCACCGTCCCCCTTCACCGCGCCTGCGGCTGGAGCTACGGCCAGGACCCCTTGATGCCGCGCGTCATCCTCACCAGCCCCGACCGCAAGGCCCTCCTGCGCCTGGAGCCCGATCCCGACGGACAGTGGTGGACGCTGCACCACGCCCCGGAACCGGACCGGCCGGCCTGGTACGCGAGTTTCGGCGCCCGCACCCCGGTGGAGATCATCGCCGCATTCACCGACGCCCTCACCGACCCGCAAGCAGGCACACCCACCGAGGCCGATCCACACAGGCCCCTCACAGCCGCCGACTGGCGGCACGCTGGCGGTGACAAGGCGATGACCTCCCCTGATGGTCTGGCCCGCGCGGAGCACTTCGTCAACAGCACCACCGACTGCTGGTTCGTCACCACGGTGCTACCGCAGGGCCCCTTGTGGGAGGCCCGTTTCGGCACCCATACCCCGCCGCACCTGATCGCGGCGTTTACCGCCGCGTTGGCCGACCCCACTCCTGTGCCGCGCCCTACTCCCGCTCACGGAGGGTCGGGTCGCGGCACTCCCTTGGTGATCGGGACCACGCAGGAGATGCCCGTCGAGCGCGTTGCCTTCGCCCTGGAAGAACGCGTGCGCGCCCTCGTCTCCCGTCGCGCAATCCCGGCGAATCCCTGTGCCCCGCAACAGCCGCCAGCAGCCTCCAATGGCCGCAGCCGCTGATCCCTCCGTCCCCGCCTGGAAGTACGTACCTCTTGCCCCCTTCCTCGAACGCCTCCACCGACGGGTACGACCTCGCCTTCCGGCTGCTGCTGGGAGTCTTCGCCGTCGTCGTGCCCCTGTCGAACCTCGCCTGGCTGTCCGGCAACATCACCGCCCACCTCACCGGCGCCCCCTGGGCGCCGTACCAGCCGACCACCGCCCTGCTCCATCCCGAACAGCTCTGGCCGCACGCCGCAGAAACGTCCCTGCTGATTGGCACTCGCATCGTGCCGGGTCTCCTCGTCCTAGCCCTCGCAACAGTCGCCGGCCTCCTGTGGGCCCGGCACAACAACCGCAACGGCGGCCGGAAGAAGATCACTGGTATGGCCAAGGCCCGGGACATCGAGCCGCTCATGGCCAGGGCGATCACCGACAAGGCCCGGTCGCTGCGGCCGAGCCTGAAGGACGCCAAGCGCATCGACGCCCAGGACACCGGGATCCTGCTCGGCAACCTCCAAGGCACCCGCCACGAGGTGCGGATGGGCTTCGAGGACGTCGCCGTCGCGATCATGGCCCCCCGCTCCGGCAAGACCACCTCGCTGGCCATCCCCTCCATCCTCAACGCCCCCGGCCCGGTCCTCCTGACCTCGAACAAAGCCGCCGGTGACGCCTTCACCGCCGCCTACGACGCCCGCACCCAGGTCGGCCAGGTGTGGACCATGGATCCGCAGCAGATCGCTCACGCTGCCCGCGACATGTGGTGGAACCCCCTGGCCAGCGCGAGGACCCTCGACGGCGCCGGCCGCTTGGCCGGTCACTTCCTCGCCGCGAGTGTCGACGCCAGCGCCCAGGGCGACTTCTGGTCCAAGGCCGGCAGCAACATCCTTAGCCAATTGCTCCTCGCGGCGGCGCTCGACGAGCGGCCGATCACCGACATCATGCAGTGGCTCGCGTTCCCCGCCGACCGCACCCCGCTCGACATCCTGCGCGACCACGATTTCACCGCCGTCGCAGCCCAGCTCAAGGGCACCGTCGAAGGACCACCGGAGACACGCGACGGGATCTACGAGACCGCCCGGCAGTACGCCGCAGCCCTGCTCAACACTGAGATCGCAGCGTGGGTGACACCGCAGAAGGAGGTCCCGGAGTTCCGGCCGGCCGACTTCGTCACCTCAACCGACACCCTGTTCCTCCTCAGTAAGGACGGCGGCGGCGGAGCCTCCGCGCTGATCGCGGCGTGCGCGGACTCGGTGATGCGGGCCGCGACGACCCAGGCTGAGCGCGCCGGAGGACGTCTCGATCCGCCGATGCTGGCGATCCTCGATGAGGCCGCCAATGTCTGCAAGATCAGCGACTTGCCGGACCTGTACTCCCACCTCGGCAGCCGCGGGATCATCCCCATCACGATCCTGCAGAGCTACCGCCAGGGCCAGAAGGTCTGGGGTGACGCCGGCATGGACGCCATGTGGTCCGCCTCCACCGTGAAAGTCATCGGGGCCGGCATCGACGACCCGGACTTCGCCGACAAGCTCAGCCGGTTGATCGGCGACCACGACGTGGAGACCACCTCCACCTCGCACTCCGAATCCGGGAAGTCCACCTCCGTGTCCATGCGGCAGGAACGGATCCTGCCCGCCGACGCGATCCGCGCCCTGCCCAAGGGCAGCGCCCTGTGCTTCGCCACCGGCATGCGCGTGGCCATGCTCGACCTGCGCCCCTGGTACCGGGAACCCGGCGCCGCCGAACTATCGGCCGCCTCCGCCCGCGCGTCGAAGGCCATCACCGGCCGCGCCATCGCCAAGCACGCACCGAAGCAGTCCGACTTCGGACCTGCCGCGTAGCTCTCCGCCCGCCCCTCACCAACCGGGCATCTTCGCCCTCCCCTTGTCTGGAGTTCGGATTGCAGTTCATCGACCTGGCGGAGCAGACCCGCCTCTTCGGTCAGGTGGCGCTCACCTTGGAATCGTTGCGAGCGGACGTGGAACAGGTCCACGCCGGAGAGATCTCCAAGCCCGTCCGTGAACTGGCTCCCCTCGCCGTGCGCGCTCAGGAACTGGCGACGAGCTGCACGCAGCAACTGGCCACCCTCTCCACCAGCCAGTACGCGGCCATGCACAACGGACACGAGAACCTGGCTGAAGTCGCGGAGGTCTGCGCCCAGGTGTCGCTCGCCGCCGCCATGTGCACCCTCGCCATCCACACCCGCACCGAAGTACTGCTGTACGCGGACGCCGATGAGACGCCCCAGGCGAGCCGGCGCGTCCTGACCGATGCCACCGAACGGATGGACGCCGCAGCCGCGGCGTACCGCGGGCTGGCGCAACGGCTTTCTCGTCGCCTGGCCTCCACCGCAGCCCAGCGACAGGACCAACGGCTCATCGACCGTGCCCTCGCCGGCCCCGGAATCACCACCACCGCCTCCACCGCCGTCGCCCCCGGCCCGCCGGCCCCCGTGCCGGCACCAGGGCGCACCCGCTGACCCCGACGTATCGGAGCCCCACCATCACCCTGCGCCCCATTGATCTGCCGCTGCAGATCGGCCAGCTGCGGCAACTCGGTGTCGACTTCGCCGCCCTGCACACCACGCTCACCGCACTGGATGCCCGACCGGGCAGCGAACTGCTGCAGCAACTCGGCCCGAAGATCCTCGCCATCCACGAACTGACCGGCCGCACCCTGGTCCAACTGTCCGCTCTCGACGGCAGCCAGTACGCCGCCGTGCCCGGCAGCCGCTCCTCCCTGGAAACACTCAGCGAAGTCGTCGCCTCCGCCTGCTTCGCCGCCTCGCAACTGGCGAGGGCCGTGGCGGACAACCCACTCGAAGCCACCACCTTCGCCGGCGGTCCGCCCAGCGATGACGCAGCCCTGCGCCAGGCCCGGCACGCGGAAGCCGCACCCCTCCTGGCCGAGAACTTGGCCACCGCCGCCCACCACCTCAAGCTGTGCGCGACCTCCTGCCACTACACCGCCTCCGGGATCACCCGCGACCTCCAACGCACCGCAAGCACCAGCGCCGGCCGGCCGGTACCGCACCGGCTCAGCGACACCCAGTACCAGGCGCTGCGCTCCCTCGCGCAGGGCGGAGCGACGATGCAGACGCGAGGCCGTGGCTCCACCATGGTCTGCACACCCGACCTCACCGTGATCACCATCGCCACCTTCCAGTCCCTGGACAAGCGCGGGCTGCTGCACCTCGACACCTCCGTACCCCCGTACAAGGGGCGGAGCATCACCGTCACCCCCGAGGGGCACCACGCACTGGCCCATCACTCAGCGAGCCAAAGTGCGGCCATCACGCCGTCCGCTGCGGCAGCGACCAAGGGGCCGCGTCGATGACCGAGTTCAACCCCGATGAACGGGTCATGGTCTCTCCGCGGCACCTCGCCGGCGGCGGGATGAACAAGTTCAACGATGTGATCGGTCCACTGATCCACCTGTTCAACTGGCGCTACGAACACAACCCGAGCACCGGGCGGATCGAGATCGACAGCCCCTGCGGCAGCGTCTTCCTCGACTTCGAGCTGAACCGGCAGGACGGCATCTGGTGGGAAATCCGGCACCACGAGCCGAACTGGACCGCCCGGTTCAGCCGGCAGACACCGGCCGAAGCCATTGCCGCAGTCACACAAACCCTGCCCCAACTCCTCGGCGACACCCGGCACGCCGATCGCATCCCGCTCACAACCAGCACTCTCACCGACACTGCGGAGGCCAACGGCTGGAGGATCGTGCGGGCGGGGCCGGTCACGCTGTTCACCTCCCCCGACGAGCACTGTCACCTGCGCCACGAGCCGGACACCGAGGTGCCCTGGCGGTTCGAGCACTCGCTCTACGAGGGCTTCGACACCGAGTGGAACGCCACCTTCACCCGCGATACCCCCGAGCGCCTGGTCGCCCAGTTCTTCGCCCACCTCGCCAGCGACGTACCCGTCGAACGGGTCTTCAACGAGGTCCCGTTCCTGGTCCAGAACAGCGACAGCACGCTGATCACACCCGTGAGCGGTGCCGCGGTCAGCCCCCACGCCCACCACGCCGTCGCCCAGGCCGCCCGGGCGCACGCCAACCGACACCCGCGACGATGACCGCCACCCCCACCATCCTCGAACGCCTACTGGCCCTGGGTGCCGACTGCACCCGCCACCACGACGCGCTGAACAACCTCGCTCTCCTGCGCGGCCCGGACCCCACCGCACGCAGCGCGGCCCGCTGACCACCCCACCTGGGAGCCACCACGCCCTCCAACCCACCCACGGCACATGACCTCGCCCGCGCCCTCGCCGACCAGATCCACCCCGACGCCGCACCCCGAGACGTGATCGTCAGCTTCCACGTCTGGCCGCAGGCCGCAGCCGAGTTCGGCCACCGCTCCCGGGGCGGGCCCGTCACCGCCTTCGCAGCGTCCCTGCACGCCCACCTGTTCGGCCTCCCCGCCGACACCGAACCACTGCCCGCCGCACTCGACGCACTCCTGCAGCACACCCGCACCGCGACCAGCCCAGAACAGCAGACCGCGATCCTGCGACAAGTCGCTGAACAGCTCCGCAACGCCGCCGACATCATCCGGGACTACCAGTACACGGCCCAGTGGGAACGCCTCCCCCACGACGTCGCCGAACAGCTCCGTCAAGCCCGAGCCCAGGCCCAGCAGATCGCCCAGACACTCGACCAGGTCGCGCCCGCCTTCGGCAGTCGGCCCACGGGCGCCGTGCCCGGTCCGCAACCAGGCGCGAGCACCGTTGTCCCCGTCACTACCTCAACTCCCGCAGCAGGACACCGCCGCTGACCGCAGCAACGACGCCGCCACCAGTGGCCTCGTGCTGGGCTCGTCGGGCACCGCTGCGGTGCCTCGGGCGAACGCCACCGTGATGGGCATCCCCGGTCCGGCTCCCCATCAAGGCCGGCCCCACGAGGAGAGCGCAACCGTCACCGCCTTCGCCCGCCCGCCCCGCACGGCCGCGCCGCCGCCCTCCTCACCATCAGGACTCTCTATTTCCCCGATACCGCAGTTCCGTGCCATCTCCCTCGGCGCAGGAATTCAGTCCAGCGCCATGCTCGCCCTCTCCGCCGAGGGCGTTCTCCCGAAGGTTGACTACGCCATCTTCGCCGATACCGGCTGGGAGCCCCGTGCCGTATACACCCATCTCGACCGACTCGTAAAAGAGGTCGCTGAACCTGCCGGAATACCCGTGCTACGAGTCAGCTCCGGGAACATTCGCAATGACGCGCTCGACCCCGATCACCGATTCGCTTCCATGCCGCTCTACATCCTGAACAAGGACGGAAAGCAAGGCATGACCCGACGCCAATGCACGGGCGAATATAAGATAAAGCCAATCAAGAAGAAGGTCCGCGAACTTCTCGGATACCCGTACCCGCAGCGCATTCCCAAGGGTGTCTTCGTCGAGCAATGGGTCGGGATATCCACGGACGAGTTCCACCGTGCCAAGGATGCCGACGTCCGCTACATGCGCAATCGGCACCCGCTCATCGACATGGGCTGGTCGCGCGGCGACTGCATCCGATATCTGAAATCAATCGGTCTCGCCGACACGCCGAAGTCATCGTGCCTTGGCTGCCCATTCCATGGAAATGCGCAGTGGCGCAGCATTCGCGACAGGAGCCCCGAGGAGTGGCAGGACGTCGTGGAATTCGACGCCGCTATTCGCCAGGGCAACGCCCGCGCCAACGCGACGGGCAACGCATTGCTCGGCCAGGCATTCCTCCATCGCTCGCGCGTGCCGCTCGGGCAGGCGCCGATCGACCACGTCACCGCCGCCGAGCGGGCCGCCCTGCAGCCCGAACTGGGTGACGCGGACGAACTGGAGAACGGTGTTGTGGACGGATGCTCTCCCTGGGCGTGCCGGGGAGATGCGGACGGGCCGACGCAGGATGACTACGGGTTGGCCACTTGATTCTGGACCTTTTTGCGGGTCCGGGTGGTTGGAGCCGGGCGCTGATGGTGCTCGGTGTGCGGGACGTCGGTCTGGAATGGGACGAGTGGGCCTGCAAAACCCGTGTGGCTGCCGGGCAGTGGACGGTGCGGACCGACGTGGCCAGGTATCCGACGTGGCCGTGGCTCGGCCGGACCCGCGGGTTGTTGGCGTCGCCTCCGTGTCAGGCGTGGAGTATGGCCGGTAAACGCCTCGGCCTGCTGGACCAGCCCCTCGTGCACGAGGCCGTCGCGCATCTCGCCGTCGGCCGCGATATCCGCGAACGGCTGCTGTTCGCCTGCCGGGACCAACGCTCCCTGCTGGCGGCCGAGCCCATGCGCTACCTGCACGCCCTGAACACCGTAGGCGAGCCGGAGTGGGTCGTCATGGAGGAAGTCCCGGACGTTCTGCCTCTGTGGAAGCAGTACGCCGCCGTGCTCCGAGGCTGGGGGTTCTCCGTGTGGTGCGGAATCTTGAACGCGGCGGACTACGGGGTGCCGCAGACCAGGAAGCGAGCGATCCTTCTGGCCTCCCGGATCCGCACCGCTGAGCCGCCTGCGCCCACGCACGCCCGTGTCGCCGAGCAGGAGAGTCTGTTCGGTCCGGGCCGGACCGGCTGGGTCAGCATGGCCCAGGCACTGGGATGGGGTGCCACCGACCGGCCCGTTCCCACCGTCTGCGCCGGCGGCGGACCCGGAGGCGGCCCCGAACCCTTCCCCTCCGGCTCCCGAAAGACCCTCGCCAACGCCCGGGACTGCGGCACCTGGACGCCCAGACCCCCGGAGATCGGCCAACGGTCCCGTCGGGACGCCGAGACACGCTGGGCGTGGTCCCTGCGGAGCAACAACCAGGCCAACGCCACCATCCGATCCATCGAGGAACCGGCGGGCACCCTGTTCTTCGGGCACCGCGCCAACGAATGCACCTGGGTCGCCGAACCCCCCACCACCCACCCGCCGGGCGCTGTCCCGGAGCCGATCCGGATCACCGCGCGTGAGGCCGGGCTGTTGCAGACCTTCCCCGCCGACTACCCCTGGGCGGGCAACAAGGGCCAGCAGTTCTCACAGATCGGCAACGCCGTCCCCCCGCTGCTCGCCGCCCACCTCCTCGCCCCGCACCTGAACGTTCCGCTCAACCCCGACGACTTCACCCTGGCCGCCTGATGCCCCACACCCCCAAACCCGACGAGGACGCTCTCGACGCCGTCGCTCCGCCGCACCCGGTCTTCCACGTCGAGCAAGCCCTCCTCGGCGCCTTCCTGCTCGAACCACAACGCCTCAACGAGGTGACCGGGGTCGGCCCCGACGCGTTCTCCACCGCCGCGCACGCCGCCCTGTTCGCCGCGATCAGCTCCCTGCCGGCCCCTGACCCGGCGGAGCACGCCACACACCCGCAGTGGCTCGACACCGTCCTTGCCACCGCCCGCGAGCAGGCGCCCGGGCTGACCGCCGCCTACCTGCACAGCCTGATCCAGGTCTGCCCGTGGCCCCCGCACGCGCCCGCGTACGCGCGGATGATCGAGGCGGAGCACTGCCGACGCCGTCTGGCCGCCGCCGCCCAGCGCCTCGTGCAGAGCGCCCACGACACATCACTCCCCCTGCGCGTGGCCTCCACCTTCGACGAGACCGACGCCCTGGGCGGCGTGCTGGACGACATCGCCACCCGCTTCCCACCGCACGCAGGATCCCTGCCCCGCACCCCCACGCCACCGCAGGCCACCACCCACGACCAGGACGCACTCGACGAGGAAAGGCTGTTGCTCGCCACCGCGACCGCCCACCCCAGCAGCATCGAGCAGATGCGCTGGCTGACGCCCGGCGACTTCACCCACCCCCTGCACGCGGGGCTGTGGCAGTGCCTGACCACTCTGATCCGCCGCGACACACCGGTCGACCCCGTAACCGTCCTGTGGGAAGCACAACACCGCGGCCTTCTCGGCGCCGGTGCCCAACCCCGGGAGCTGCTGGAGCTCCTTGCCGGGCCGGTCGGCTCCCCGGAGCACTGGGGTGAACGAGTCCTGCAGCGCTCCGTGCTGGCCGGCGCCCATCACCTCGGCCGGCGCATCGAGGCATTCACCCATGACCCGGCCAACACGCCGTACCAGCTCGTCGTCGGCAGCCGCCGCGCACTCGCCGACCTGACCGCCGTGTGGACCCGCTGGCAGCACGCCACCACCGAACCCGCTCCCACGACCCGACCGGCGCGCACCAGGACCGCGACAAGCACGGCCGCGCCCCGGGCCGGCCCACCGCCGACCACCGCCCTGCCCGCTGCACGCACCCCCCGCTAACCCCCTGACCGCCAGACCCCTCCAGTCCAGCACACCGAAATCGAGAGCACTTCTGCCGTGACGACACCCTCCATCGACGCGCACGTTCGCCTCGACGTCCACCCCACCCACTCCAGCGCCGTCACCGCCACCCTGACCGGTCCGCAGACCCACATCCCGCACCTGGGTCTGGAAGCCGCCGACTGGCATGTGGTAGCCGACAACACCCTCGTCCTGGTCCGCATCGATCACGAGGAGCCCTACTGGGCCCAGGACGCCGCGCGGCAACTGGCCGCCGACGGAATCGCCGTCGAGATCACCCCCGCGCTACGCACCGCGATCGACGAAGAGTGGACCTGGGCCAACTACCCGATGCCCTGGTGCACCCGCACCGAGATCCGTGAGGTCTCCAACGAGGCCCAGAAGATCCACGACGACATCCGCCACGGCCACCTCCTGATCCACGCCCACGCCGAGGAACTGGCGGGGAGCGTCATTCGGAGCGCGCGCTATTCGTCGCCGTGCGCCGCGCGGCGAGGTAGGCGCCCCAGTCAGGTGCCGCTCGTCGGTGCCATTGCTCTGCCGTGATCACGTGCATGCCGGTG
>NZ_JAAGLX010000045.1:0-67441 GCF_010548325.1 Streptomyces sp. SID13666
AGTAGATCGGGCGAGGCCAGGCCAATTCTCTTCACCCGAAAGAGTCATGCCCGGCGTGAGTCTGAGCTGGTCAGCAGACGTCACCGAACCTCACCGAATGATGCATCCGATGAAATTCCGCCTCTTTGGCGTCACACGGCCGCCGTTTTCGACACCTCTACGGGGACAGCGGGGATCCCGGTTGATCGGGCATCGCAAGCGAGACCCCAGACCGGAAGAGCGGCAAGCGAGGGACGGCACGTAATGAACGGGGACGACATGAACACGCAGGAGGCGGCGGCTATCGCGGCCCGTATGACCGAAGCGGAGGACAAGCTAGGGCAGTTGGAAGAGCTGGCCCGTCAGATCGTCCGGAACGTGATGACTACTTCTTCTTCGGCCCGGTGACCGCGCCGAGCTGCTGGAAGACCTCTAGCAGGCCGTCCAGTCGGGCGTTGAGCGCGTCCAGCCGTTCGGACAGTTGCAGGTACTCGGCGCTGGGCATCGACCTGGGCTCGGATGGGTCGGTGCCGGCCTGCGGGCCCGTGTCGGGGGGAAGCGTGTCCACCACGAAGTTCCCCCGCCCGGGCGTCGAGTAGATCAAGCCCTCGTCGCGTAGGACGCGCAGCGCGCTGCGGGCGGTCATGTTCGCGATCCCGTGCGTGGCTTCCAGCTCACGGGAGGACGGGACCCGCTCGCCGGGCTTGATGCGGCCGGAACGGATCTGCTGGCGGATCTCGTCGGCGACCAAGCGGTACGGCGGAGTGTGGGAATCCCTCGGCAGGCTCATAGGCCGAGGGTAGCCCGCCTAGCACACCCATCGCACTAGGACGGATGCACACCTCCAATCTTTGTGCGCTAGCTAGCTCGGTTAACAAGGTGCGCTATGTGCTTGACGCACCTGGTGTTGATGGTGCACTGTTGATCTCACGCCGGGCCCATCGGGGTTCGGCTCAACGAAGGAGAACGTCATGGCTCGTGCTTTTGCCAAGGTCGACACGGCCGGATCGCTGTTCATGGTCGCGGTGGTGGCGGTCGACAAGTTGAAGGAGACCGCTGAGGGGATGCCGCCGGAGCGGGCGTTCGACCGGATGTCGGGTGAGGCCCTGTCGGTGGTGAACCTGGTCGAGACGTTCGAGGGTCGCGCTCAGATCCTCAAGATCACCGTGCCGGAGTCGCAGCTTCCCAAGGGGATGGCTCCGGGGTCGGTGGTGCGGCCGGTGGGCCTGGTCGCTAGCCCGTGGGGAATGCCCGGCATGGGTGGTCAGGTCAATGTCGGCCTGTCCTACCGGGCTGAGGGCCTGGAGCTGGCCAAGTGACCGACACCCCGGATGACACTCGCATCCTGTGGGGCCCGCCCCGGGCCTACCCGCTGGATCACGTGCCGGGCGATGACCGGTTCACCGAACAGTTCGTGAAGTCCCTGGGCGCCCTGCTGGTGGCCCACGGCTATCCGCCGCTGGACAACCTGACGGACTGGGGCGATTTCGAACTTGCCCTGGTCGAGTTCTTGTTCGACACCCACAACGAAAGGAGGCCGTCATGACCCCCGAAACGATCACCCACTACGCGCCGTTGCTCATGGCCCTGGGCCTGGTGGTCTTCCTGGTCCTCGGCATTCGGATCGCCGTCCGCTATGTGCGGGCTGATACCGAGCTGCGGGCCAGTATCCGCCAGGCAGCACGCATACGGCGGCGGTGGCCTCGTGTGGCGAAGATGCTGGGCCTGTCGGTCCTCGACAAGACCCCGACCCTCATGGCGTCGATGACCGCCAAGGACGGGCAGGTACCCAAGCCGAGGGAGTTGACCCCGAAAATCTCGACGGTCCCCGATCAGTTCGGGGTGATCGTGCACGCGAACTGCCTGCCGACCGTGGGTCTGGAGGACTTCAAGAACAAGGCCGCGTACCTGGCGGACGACTGGGGGTGCACCCGGCTGTCGGTGCGGCAGAACGGGCCGGGCAAGGTCATCATGCGCGCGGTGCGGTCCGACCCCCTGATTGTGCCCACCTCGTTCATCCCCACGGGTCGGCCGCTGGATGATGTCAGCATCTGGGATCTGGGGGTGGATGAGTACGCCGAGCTGGTGCGCCTGCGCGTGTCGAACGTGCCCGGAATCACGGTGGCCGGCCTGCCCGGGTACGGGAAAACGTCCCTGATCAACGCCATCGTGTGCCGCCTGGCGCCGTCCGATGCGGTGCAATTCGTTGTCCTGGACGGGAAGGTGTCCTCGGCCAGTCAGGGCGACTACGCCGACATGGTGAAACGGTTCTTCGCCTTCGCCGGTGACGACCTGGCGGAAGCCAACCAGCTCCTTCAACGCCTTGACGCCCTGCGCCGTGACCGGTTGGACGCCATTCAGCGGGTGCTGGGGGTGACGAACATGTGGCACGTCGGCCCGTCGCCGGAATGGCCGATGATCGTGGTCATCATCGACGAGGCGCACACGTACTTCCGCGACCGCAAGGGCAACGACCCCAAGACCAAGGCTCTCGCGGCCCTGGCTGCGGAGAACGCCCGGCTGGTGGAAGAGCTCGTGAAAAAGGGCCGCTCGGTGGGGATGGTGACGATCCTCGCTACGCAGAAGGCGACTGGTGACGCGATCCCGACGTTCATCCGGGACATCTGCCCGGTCGGGTTGTCCTTCGCGCAGAAGACGGCGGAAGCGTCTGTTGCCGCGCTGGGGGAGGACATCCGCAACTTCCCGGACGCGAACCCGGTGCTGTTGCAGGATCCCGGATACGTCGGCGTTGCAGCCATGGTCACCGACGGCCAACCGGGCTTCATGCGGGTGCGGATGCCGGAAGTCGATCCGTACTACGCCGCGCAGATCGCCGCCGACACCGCCCACCTGACCGCCGACCCGATGGACCTGCTCCGCAAGGCCCTGACCGCACCGCCGGTCATGGTCAAGAAACGCCCTCGCCCCCGTGACGGCCGCTGACCCCAACCCCCACGACAGAACGAAGGGAGGACACCTCGCGATGACCGCCACTGCGGACCGGAACACTCAACGCACCGTCACCGCCGTGATGGCGGTCATCGCGGCCCTGGCCTTCACCTTCTCCTTCGGCAACGTCTGGACCCTGGCCCTGCGCCTCGGCGTCCCGCACCCTGTCGCACCGCTGATCGCCCCGATGGTGGATCTGTCCGTGGTCGGGCTGCTGGTCGCCCTGCGCCACTTGGCCTTGCATGGCGTCGCCCCGGCCGAACTGGCCCCGGCACAGCGGCTGATGCACGTGTGCGGGCTCCTGACCCTGGCGTTGAACATCGCCGAACCCCTGGCCGCCCGCCACTACGGCCGCGCCGCCCTCGACACGGTCGCACCCCTGCTCCTGCTCGGCTGGGGCAAGGTCGGCCCCCTGCTCCTGGCCCACTTCCACACCACCGCGCCGGACGCCTCGACCACCCCCGCGATCACCACCCCGGCCAGAGCAGCCGACGCAGCACCCGCCCCGGCCTTGGTGTCCGGCGCGGCCGTCCCGGCTACCGCTCCCGCTACGGGCTCTCGGCCGGTCCCCGCTCCGCTCCTGGAAGCCGGACGCCGGATCGCCGCCGAACACCAGCAACGGCACGGGCAGCACATCACCGCCCCCGAACTGGCCGCCCGCCTGGGCGTCGCCTCGCCGCTGGCCGGTGCCGTGCACGCGCAACTCACTGCCTGAGTCCTGCGTGCCGGCCTAACCCACCACCCGCACCAAACCCCCTGTGGCTCCGGCCAGGAACGCGCCTGCCCGCATGCCGTTCCTGGCCGGGTCACCCCTGCCCATAAGGAAGGACACCGCCACCATGACCACCCCCGCCCCGGCCCCAGAACAGATCAGCCGGGCCGCCCATGAACTGCTCGCCCGGTGGTGCCCCCCTGCCCAACGCGCCACCCTGAGCACCCCGCCCCCGGCCCTGCCCGAACCGGCCACCGCCCCCGCCCCGGTCATGGGTACCGCCACACGGGACCTGCTCAACCTCGCCCAGCTCCCCGACTTCGACCGCGTCCAGGAACAGATTGACCGCCTGGGCGGCTGCACCCACCCCGTCCAGCTCACCGGATACTCCGCCACGCTCAACGCGGAGACCGGTGAGGCACTGCACGTGTTCAACACCGACGAGCACCCCACGGGCAGGCTCCTGCTGCCGTGCGGCAACCGCCGCGCCTCGCGCTGCCCGGCCTGCTCCCGCGTCTACGCCGCCGACACCTACCAGTTGATCAAAGCTGGCCTCTCCGGAGGCAAGGGCGTCGCGGAGGATGTCTCCGGGCACCCGCGCGTGTTCGCCACCTTCACCGCCCCGTCCTTCGGTCAGGTTCACAACCGGGCGAAGAACGCCACCGGTACCCGCCTCACCTGCAAGTGCGGCACCCGCCACACCCCCGACGATCCGGCCTTGGGCACCCCGATCAACCCCGGCCGCTACGACTACAGCGGCGCCGTGCTCTGGAACGCGCACGCCCCCGCCCTGTGGCAGCGCTTCACCGTCTACCTGCGCCGCACTGTCGCCGCCGCACTGGGCCTCACCGTCCGAGCTATGAAGAAAGCTCTTCGGATCTCCTTCGCCAAAGTCGCCGAGTACCAAAAGCGCGGCCTGGTCCACTACCACGCGATCATCCGCTTCGACGGGCCCGGGGAAGACCAACAGCCCCTTGACGACGTGAAGACAGTGGTTCGGATCGAGGGAAGCGACCCAATGCCCCTCGCAAAGGTAAAGACGCAGGAGCTGACCAAGGTTCTGATCAAGGCGATACGGGCCGCTGCAAAGGCCGTGTCCGTGCGCCTGGACGACAACGACGCGATCGGCTCCCGCTCCTTCCGCTGGGGACGCCAGATCGATGCACGGCCCTTGAGCGCATCCCCCAACAAGCTCACCGATCACAAGGTGGCGGCCTACGTCGCGAAGTACGCCACCAAGGGCGCTGAATCCGCGGGGACGCTCGACCGTTCCGTGTCGTGCCCGACCTGCAAGGGGCGCGGGTTCCGCATGACCGACGGACGCCGTACCGATTGCCAGCCTTGCGACGGCACCGGGCAGGGCCAACCTCTCGTCCACCTGGTGGTTCAGCGGCACGTCCGCCAGATGATCCGCACCGCGTGGGACCTCGGCGGTATCCCCGACCTGGCACACCTCAAGCTCCGCCACTGGGCCCACATGCTCGGATTCAGGGGCCACTTCTCCAGCAAATCCCGCCGCTACTCCACCACCCTCGGCGAACTGCGGGGCGCTCGTCGCACCTGGCGCACCGAACGCGCCCACGAACGCATCCGTGCCGGCCTACCTGAGCACGAACAGGAACACACCACTCTCATCACCGAATCCTCCTGGGCTTACCTCGGCAACGGATACAGCCCCGGAGAAGCACTCCTTGCCGAAACCGCACGCCAACAACACGGCCTCGCCGATCAGCTGAAGCATGAGGGAGTTGATGGGAAATGAGGGGCGGATCTAACAAGCTGCTCACGCCTCTTGAGGCTGCCCAATTCCTTGCGGTCTCCCTCAGTACCTTTTACAGCAATTGGCGCAGGTGGGGAATCAAGGCGCACAGGGTTGGCAAACACCTCCGCTTCCGCGAGAGGGACTTGGAGAGCTGGTTGGAACTTCAAGTGGCTTAGCGGAATTCACCGCACGCGGAATTGACCGAACAACGAAGGGGATGGGGAAATGGGATCGATAATCAAGCGCTGCGGATGCACCATCACGGCCTGGGACGGGTGCGATCACCCGTGGGTTGTGCGCTGGCGTGAGCCCGGCGGGCGTTCGGGTCGTCAACTTGAGCACACCTTCGAGAAAGGTGCTGCTGGCAAGAAGCTCGCGGAGAAATGGGAGCGGAAGGTCGAGCGGGCTAAGGATCTCGGCTCGTACATCGACCCGGAGAAGTCCAAGCGAACGTTCGCCGACGTCTGGAACGAGTGGGTCAATGCCGGTAAGGACGAAGGCGAATTGGCGAAGTCCTCCCGAGTTCAGTACGACAGTGTCTACCGCAACCATTACGAGCGGCCTTTTGGAAGTCGGGCCATCGGGGCGATCAGTGCGAGCGACATCACGCGCTGGGAGTCCTCCGAGAAGGAGCGAAAATACAAGCCGTACGGCATCCAGGTTCGGAAGAACATCCTTGCTTCCGTCTTCAAGTACGCGTATGAAGCAGAGATTATTGCCAAGAATCCGTGCAAGAGGGCTGATCCCCGGAAGCGAAAGATCGAGGACACATACCGTGCGATCGACCCGTCAGAAGTGCCCGAAGCATGGGAGGTTGAATCGATCGCCGAACACATCAGGGCGGCGTTCAGCTCGGCGGTCTGGGGTATGGCGGGTACTGGTATGCGTCCTGGTGAAGCGCTCGGTGTGTGTGAGTCCAAGTGGGATAAGGAGGCTGGACTGTACGTTGCTGATGCTCAGCTCACGTCGTTCACAGCCAACGACGGTGCGGGGCGCGGTACCGGCATGAAGGATGAACTCAAGTGGTCGCGCAAAGGCCGAACCGTCCCGGTGGCCGATATCACTGCCGAGTCGTGGTCTACGCACATCGCCACGTTCGGCACATGGGGTGACCCTGGCTGGTTCTACGAGTCGGAGATGTACGTCGGCCGTCACCCGGCCCGGACTACGTTCGGTAGCCACTGGGGCAAGGCCATCGACAGCGCTGGACTGGAGGATCGGAACCTGACGCCGAAGTCGCTGCGTCACTTCTTCGTCTCGGCTGCGATCGCGGCTGGTGTGCCACTGGCGGAGGTCGCGGCCTGGGTCGGCCACTCCAGCAGCAAGGTCACGGAGAAGATCTACTTCCACCTGATCAAGGGAGCGGAAGCGAGGGCCAAGGGCGCCATCGCGCTTGCGCTGGCACAGAACCTGTCTGATGCTCTGGATAGGAGGCGTGGCGCGCGTCGTGCTGAGTGAGCCGCGCCGGACAGGCGTGCTGAGTTGGTGCTGATCTGAGGGGCAGTTGTCGGGCATCGTGCCTGGTGACTGCCCCTCTCGTGATTAACGTCGAGTTCTACACCGGTGTGGGCACCACGCTGGAGATGCCGGTGATGCTCGCCCCGGTGCCCGACGCCATCGACTTCAGCAACAAGCGCGTGCTGATCGCCGACGACGTCGCCGACACCGGCAAGACGCTGAAGCTGGTGCACGACTTCTGCGTCGGGCATGTCGCCGAGGTCCGCAGCGCGGTGATCTACGAGAAGACGCAGTCGCTCGTGAAGTGCGAGTACGTGTGGAAGCGCACCGACGACTGGATCAACTTTCCCTGGTCCGTCGACGAGCCCGTGGTGAAGCGGGCGGGGCAGGTTCGGGACGCCTGAGGCCTGGCCGATGTGATGCACATAAGGGGCGGCTCCCAGGGGAGCCGCCCCTTACTGCTAGATCACCGGGAGCTTGAAGAGGACCAGCAGCGCGATCAGTTGGATCGAGGCCGCGCCGAGCGCCTTGGGCCAGGGCAGGTCGTGGGACTTGCTCACCATGGAGGTGAGCAGGGCCGCGCAGGCCAGCCAGGTGACCCAGCCGAGGATCTGGACGAGTCCGTTGGCGCTGCCGAGGAACATCGCGAAGAGCAGGCGGGGCGCGTCGGTGAGCGAGGTGACGAGCATCGCCAGGCCGATGGTGGGGGCCCAGGAGCCGTCGCCGCCGAGCTGGCGGGCCAGCGCGTGCGTCACGGTGCCCAGCATCAGGCCGCTGAGCGTGACGGCGACCGCGGTGCTGATCACCCACGGGGCGCTGGACGACACGGTCGCGTTGAGGACGTCCTCGCGGGCCGCGTCGAAGCCGAAGACCGCCAGCAGGCCGTAGAGGAACGTGACGGTCAGGGCCGGGCCCCAGACCGCGTAGTCCCGCATCTGCCAGAAGGTGTGGCCGGGGCGCAGCGCGATACCGCTGATCAGCTGCTTCCAGTGCAGCCGGGGCCCGGAGGGCGGTGCGGTGGTCTGACCCGCGCGGTACGTGGCGATGTTGTCGTTGCCGGGGCCGCCCTGGTCCGGGCCGGCGTACGGCGCGCACTGGTCGGGGGAGCCGGGGAGGGTGAAGGCGCGGGTGTGGCCCGGGTTGTCGTTGTACGCCGGTGCCGGCGCCTGGCCCGGAGCGGGCTCGCCGAAGTATTCGGGCTCGCCCGACGGGGCGCCGGCGTGCCCGCCTCCGTAGCCCTGCGGATAACCCTGCGGTTGTCCGTAGTTCTGAGGCCCACCCTGCGGGGGCGTTCGCTGCCCGCCGTGGTCCCGTCCGCGTCGATTCCTGAATCCAGCCACGTCATCGAACGTACCGGTTCCCGCTGGGCGCCGGGCCGGGAGGCCGGTTCTCCGGGGGGCTTTGCTGCCAACCTGTGACACGTCACGACAGGGCCATTGGGGGACCTTTGGCCCTGATTCATGTGACTTATGTCGGGGCTGGTGGGGCTGGTGGGAACATAGCTTCGTTAGACGGTAGGACATCTCGGGACTTCCGGGACGCAGCAGTCACATCAGAAGGAGCCGTTCCATGGCCGTACGTACCGCCCGTAACGTCAGAACCGCGGGAATCGCGGCCGTCGCCGCCGCGGTGCTCGCGATGACGGCGGCCGGCTGCGGGTCATCAGGGTCGGGATCCGGGTCGGCGAAGGGACCCGGCTCCGATTCCGCCGCATCCGCGAAGTCCGGGGCGAAGTCCGGGGCGCAGGCCGGCGCCAACGACGACGGCGGTGCCAAGGGCGCCGTCGACCCGGCCACGCTCTCGCAACTCCCCGCCCGGATGGCCGCGGACGGTACGGCGATCGTCGTCGGCGACCCGAAGGCGCCCAACACGGTGAAGGTCTACGAGGACCCGCGCTGCCCGTACTGCATGCACTTCGAGCAGGGCGGCGGCTCGGCGCTCGCGAAGCTGGTGAAGGACGGCAAGGTCAAGGTCGAGTACACGATCGCGTCCTTCCTCGACGCGAACTTCGGCGGCAGCAGCTCGAAGAAGGCGGCCAACGCGATGCGCGCGGCCGTCGACGCGGGGAAGTTCCCCGAGTTCCACTCCGCGGTCTTCGAGAACCAGCCCGAGGAGCCCGCCGACGGCTTCACCGACGCCTTCCTGCTGAAGATCGCCGACACCGTGAAGGGCCTGAATACCACGGCCTTCCAGAAGGCGGTCAAGGACCAGACCCACAAGGACTGGGTGGCGACGTCCGAGAAGGCCTTCGAGGCCTCCGGCTCCCAGGGCACCCCGACGGTCCTGGTGAACGGCAAGAAGGTCACACCGGAGAAGGCCGTCTACGACGCCACCGCGTTCGCCACAGCGCTCAAGGCGCTCGGCATCAGCTAGGGCGTGTTGCGAAAGGAGCGCCGTTCGCCCGGAGGGCGTGGCCCACGGCGTCCGGTGGGTGCGCTCGCAAGGCGGAGGGTCGTCCTCTGAACGTACGTGGACGAGCCCGACAACGCGGCGAGGGCGCGTGCCAGGCGTCGTGGGCCAGGCGGGACTTTCGCAATACGCCCTAGCCGAGTACGGGAAACAGAGCGGGGACGGCACGCCCCTCAAGGCATGCCGTCCCCGCTGCGTGTCACGTCAGGAGTTGCTGGCCGCCTCCGCGGGCTCCTCCACCGAGCCCTCGTCGTCCGGGCCCTCGACGTCAGGCTCCACAGGCGTCTTGACCGACTGCAGCAGCAGCTGCGAGACGTCCACGACCTGCAGGTTCTCCTTCGCCTTGCCGTCGTTCTTCTTGCCGTTGATCGAGTCGGAGAGCATCACCAGGCAGAACGGGCAGGCGGTGGAGACGATGTCCGGGTTGAGGGACAGCGCCTCGTCCACGCGCTCGTTGTTGATGCGCTTGCCGATGCGCTCCTCCATCCACATGCGCGCGCCGCCGGCGCCGCAGCAGAAGCCGCGCTCCTTGTGCCGGTGCATCTCCTCGTTGCGGAGACCGGGCACCGCCTTGATGATGTCGCGCGGCGGTGTGTAGACCTTGTTGTGCCGGCCCAGGTAGCAGGGGTCGTGGTACGTGATCAGGCCCTCGACCGGGGTGACCGGGACGAGCTTGCCCTCGTCCACCAGGTGCTGCAGCAGCTGCGTGTGGTGGATGACCTCGTACTCGCCGCCGAGCTGCGGGTACTCGTTCGCGATGGTGTTGAAGCAGTGCGGGCAGGTCGCGACGATCTTCTTCTTGGTCTTCTCGACGACGATGCCCTCTTCGGCGTCCTCACCGAAGGCCATGTTCAGCATCTCGACGTTCTGCTGGCCGAGCTGCTGGAAGAGGAACTCGTTGCCCAGGCGGCGGGCGGAGTCGCCCGTGCAGTTCTCCTCACCGCCCATGATGGCGAAGGAGACCCCGGCGATGTGCAGGAGCTCGGCGAAGGCCTTGGTGGTCTTCTTCGCGCGGTCCTCCAGGGAGCCCGCGCAGCCGACCCAGTACAGGTACTCGGTCTCCGAGAGGTCCTCGATGTCCTGGCCCACGACCGGGACCTCGAAGTCGACCTCCTTGACCCAGGCCAGGCGCTGCTTCTTCGCCAGGCCCCAGGGGTTGCCCTTCTTCTCCAGGTTCTTGAGCATCGTCCCGGCCTCGCTCGGGAACGCGGACTCGATCATCACCTGGTAGCGCCGCATGTCGACGATGTGGTCGATGTGCTCGATGTCGACCGGGCACTGCTCGACGCAGGCGCCGCAGGTGGTGCAGGACCACAGGACGTCCGGGTCGATGACGCCGTTCTCCTCGGCGGTGCCGATGAGCGGACGCTCGGCCTCGGCCAGGGCGGCGGCGGGTACGTTCGCCAGCTGCTCGGGCGTCGCCTTCTCGTTGCCCTCGGCGTCCTTGCCGCCACCCGCGAGCAGGTACGGCGCCTTGGCGTGCGCGTGGTCGCGCAGCGACATGATCAGGAGCTTGGGGGAGAGCGGCTTGCCGGTGTTCCAGGCGGGGCACTGCGACTGGCAGCGGCCGCACTCGGTGCAGGTGGAGAAGTCGAGCAAACCCTTCCAGGAGAAGTGCTCGATCTGGGAGACGCCGAACTGGTCGTCCTCGCCCGGGTCCTCGAAGTCGATCGGCACGCCGCCCGAGGCCATCGGCTGCAGCGCGCCGAGCGCGACCGCGCCGGACTCCTCGCGCTTGAACCAGATGTTGGGGAAGGCCAGGAAGCGATGCCAGGCGACGCTCATGTCGGTGTTGAGGCCGACGGTGATCGCCCAGGTCATCGTCACGCCGAGCTTGATCATCGCCGTGAGGTAGACCGCGTTCTGCAGCGCCCCGGTGCTGAGCCCCTTGAAGGCCGCGACGATCGGGTACGAGGCGAAGTACGCGGCCTCGTAGTGGTCCACGCCGTGCAGCGCGCCCTCCAGCCCGCGCAGCGTCAGGATCGCGAGGCCGATGACGAGGATGACGTACTCGACGAAGTACGCCTGCCAGGACGTCGAGCCGGCGAAGCGCGACTTGCGGCCGGCCCGCGAGGGCAGGTTCAGCAGCCGGATCGCCATCAGGACCAGGATGCCGACGGTCGTCGCGAGCGCGATGAACTCGGTGTACATCTCGTACGGCAGGAAGCCGCCCAGCACCGGCAGCGTCCAGTCGGCCTTGAAGAGCTGGCCGTACGCGGTGAGGATCGTCAGCCCGAGGGTCAGGAAGCCGACGGCCACGAACCAGTGCGCGACGCCGACGACGCCCCACTTGTTCATGCGGGTGTGGCCGACGAACTCCACGCCCAGGGTCTTGGAGCGCTGCACCGGGTTGCCCGTGCGGAAGCCCTCAGGGGTGGGCTGGCCGAGCTTGATGAACCGGTAGATCTGCGCGACGGCGCGGCTGATGAGCGCAACGCCGACCGCGGTGAGGACCAGCGACACAATGATCGCGGCGAGTTGCATGGAGGGCTCCTCGGGCCTGCGCGAGCGGGGATTACTAAGCGGTAACTTATCCGGTCTCCCGCTGAGATTACCCGGGATACCCGGCCTCATACAGCCGCCCAGCCGGTGATCTGTGTCGCTGTGTGACCGATCGAACGACGAGTCCGGTTCGACGGGCCCGCATCCGTTCGTGGGAAATACGACTATAGGCGCACGAAAGCTCAGCAATACGGCAATGCAGTACGGCATGAAGTGTGCCGTGACGACGCCCAGGACCCGCAGGATGCTGCGGGTCCTGGGCCTGGGGATGGCCCTGCTGCTGGGGGTGTCGGCGGCGCTCGGCTGGATGGCCTACCGCAGGCTCAACGGCAACATCCGCACCGACGAGGTCGCCGCCCGGGTGCTCGCGGAGCACCCGGAGGAACGTCCCCCGGTGCTCGTTCCCAAGGCGCGCAACGTCCTGGTGATGGGCGAACGGTCGGCGTCGGTGACCCTGCTCCATGTGTCCGCCGACGCCCGGCGGGCGGCGGCCGCCGTCACCGTGCCCGGCGACCTGATGGCGCGCACCCCCGGCTGTACGGGCTGCACGATCCGCGCCTTCGAGGCGCTCACCGGCATCCGGGTCGATCACCACGTGGTGATCGACCTCAAGGGCGGCAGGGGAACCGGGGGTCAGTTGCGGACCTTCGCGACCTCGACCGTCACCGCCGACGCCGGACTGGACTCGATCCCCGAGCTCTATCCGCTGGCCGAGCTGTACCCGCTCGACCCGCTCTCCCCCCTCGCGGACGGGGTCCGCGGGCGGCCCGGGCACCGGCTCAGATCGGTGACGGTGCCGCACGGACCGGCCGCGGGTGCGCTCTTCCGGGCGCTGCGTGAAGATCGGTTCTGATGCCGAAGCCAGCAAGAAACCAAAGGTCACAGCCCTGCGGCCGAAGCTGTGAGCGATTGAACAGTCGAAGAGTTGAGTCGCCTCCACTCAGCTCTGTTGACAGGTTTCGCTCTCTGATGCACCCTTGAGCCAGTTCCACTCAAGTCGGTCAGCTGGAGGATTTACCATGGCACGTGCGGTCGGCATCGACCTGGGCACGACTAATTCCGTCGTCAGCGTTCTCGAAGGCGGCGAGCCCACCGTCATCACCAACGCCGAAGGCGCCAGGACCACGCCGTCCGTCGTCGCCTTCGCCAAGAACGGCGAGGTGCTCGTCGGAGAGGTCGCCAAGCGCCAGGCAGTCACGAACGTCGACAGGACCGTCCGGTCGGTCAAGCGCCACATGGGCACCGACTGGAAGATCAACGTCGACGGCAAGGACTTCAACCCGCAGCAGATGAGCGCCTTCATCCTGCAGAAGCTGAAGCGTGACGCCGAGGCCTACCTGGGCGAGAAGGTCCAGGACGCGGTCATCACCGTCCCGGCGTACTTCAACGACTCCGAGCGCCAGGCGACCAAGGAAGCCGGCGAGATCGCGGGCCTCAACGTCCTGCGCATCGTCAACGAGCCGACGGCCGCCGCCCTGGCCTACGGCCTCGACAAGGACGACCAGACCATCCTCGTCTTCGACCTCGGTGGCGGCACCTTCGACGTCTCGCTGCTGGAGATCGGCGACGGCGTCGTCGAGGTGAAGGCCACCAACGGTGACAACCACCTCGGTGGTGACGACTGGGACCAGCGGGTCGTCGACTACCTGGTGAAGCAGTTCGCCAACGGTCACGGCGTGGACCTGTCCAAGGACAAGATGGCCCTCCAGCGCCTCCGTGAGGCCGCTGAGAAGGCGAAGATCGAGCTGTCCTCGTCCACCGAGACCTCGATCAACCTGCCCTACATCACGGCCTCCGCCGAGGGCCCGCTGCACCTGGACGAGAAGCTCACCCGCGCCCAGTTCCAGCAGCTCACCGCGGACCTCCTGGACCGCTGCAAGAACCCGTTCAACAACGTCATCAAGGACGCCGGCATCCAGCTGTCCGAGATCGACCACGTGGTTCTGGTCGGCGGCTCGACCCGTATGCCCGCCGTCGCCGAGCTCGTCAAGGAGCTGACCGGCGGTCAGGACGCCAACAAGGGCGTGAACCCGGACGAGGTCGTCGCCATCGGCGCCGCACTGCAGGCCGGTGTCCTGAAGGGCGAGGTCAAGGACGTCCTGCTGCTCGACGTCACCCCGCTGTCCCTCGGTATCGAGACCAAGGGAGGGATCATGACGAAGCTCATCGAGCGCAACACCACGATCCCGACCAAGCGCTCCGAGATCTTCACGACGGCCGAGGACAACCAGCCGTCCGTCCAGATCCAGGTCTACCAGGGCGAGCGCGAGATCGCGGCGTACAACAAGAAGCTCGGGATGTTCGAGCTGACCGGTCTGCCGCCGGCCCCGCGCGGGATGCCGCAGATCGAGGTCACCTTCGACATCGACGCGAACGGCATCATGCACGTCGGCGCCAAGGACCTCGGCACCGGCAAGGAGCAGCGCATGACCGTCACCGGTGGCTCCGCGCTGCCGAAGGACGACATCGACCGCATGATGCGCGAGTCCGAGCAGTACGCCGAGGAGGACCACAAGCGCCGCGAGGCCGCCGAGACCCGTAACCAGGCAGAACAGCTCGTCTACCAGACGGAGAAGTTCATCGCCGACAACACGGACAAGCTCCCGGCGGACGTGAAGGAAGAGGTCGAGACGACCGTCGCGGACCTCAAGGAGAAGCTCAAGGGCGAGGACGTCGCCGCGATCCGCGAGGCCACCGAGAAGGTCGCCGCCACGAGCCAGAAGCTCGGCACGGCGCTCTACGCCAACGCCCAGGCCGAAGGTGCCGGCGCCGCCGGTCCCGAGGACGCCGCGGGTGCCGGCCAGGCCCAGGCCGACGACGATGTCGTCGACGCCGAGATCGTGGACGAGGACAAGCCGAAGGACGGTGCCGCGTGACGGAGGAGTCGAAGGGCTTCGACAAGGAGCCCGACGTCCCCTCCGATGCCGCGGAGTCCGAGAGCGCGACGCCCGACAACGAAGCGGCGAAGGCCGCCGGTTCCGCCGATGAGGCGGAGCCGGCGGCCCCGGCCGGGGACGCGAATCAGATCACAGCGCTGAAGGCCCAGCTGGACCAGTCCCGCAGCGCGCTCACCGAGCGCACCGCGGACCTCCAGCGGCTCCAGGCCGAGTACCAGAACTACCGGCGCCGGGTGGACCGGGACCGCATCGCGGTCAAGGAGGTCGCGGTCGCGAACCTGCTGACCGAACTGCTCCCGGTACTCGACGACATCGGCCGCGCGCGGGATCATGGCGAGCTGGTCGGCGGTTTCAAGTCCGTCGGCGAGTCGCTGGAGACCGTGGTGGCCAAGCTGGGTCTGCAGCAGTTCGGCAAGGAGGGCGAGCCCTTCGACCCGCTGGTGCACGAGGCCCTCATGCACAGCTACTCGCCGGATGTCACGCAGACCACCTGCGTGCAGATCCTGCAGCCCGGGTACCGGATCGGTGAGCGGACCATCCGCCCGGCCCGCGTCGCCGTCGCCGAGCCCCAGCCGGGCGCGGCGGGCAAGGGTGAGGACGAGGCTGACGAGGAGAGCGGTGGCCCGGACGAGGGCTGACGCGACACACGGGAAGGAGGGACGGCGAGGATGAGCATCAGCAGGGACTTGTACGAGAAGGACCTCTACAAGGTTCTCGGCGTCCCGAAGGACGCGACCGAGGCGGAGATCAAGAAGGCGTACCGGAAGCTCGCCCGCGAGTTCCACCCGGACGCCAACAAGGGCGACGCCAAGGCCGAGGAGCGCTTCAAGGAGATCTCCGAGGCCAACGACGTCCTGTCCGACGCCAAGCGCCGCAAGGAGTACGACGACGGCCGCGCGCTGTTCGGCAACGGCGGACTGCGCAGCGGTCCCGGCGGTGCCGGCGGCCAGGGCGGTTTCGGCTTCGACCTCGGCGACCTCTTCGGAGGGGCCCAGGGCGGCGGCACGCAGACCGGCCAGGCCGGCGGGTTCGGCGGCGGTCTCGGCGATGTCTTCGGCGGTCTGTTCAACCGGGGCGCCGGCGGCACCGGCACCCGCGTCCAGCCGCGTCGCGGCCAGGACATCGAGTCCGAGGTGACGCTCAGCTTCACCGAGGCGGTGGACGGGGCCACGGTCCCGCTCCGGATGTCCAGCCAGGCCCCCTGCAAGGTCTGCTCCGGCACCGGCGACAAGAACGGCACCCCCCGGGTCTGCCCGACCTGCGTCGGCACCGGCCAGGTGTCGCGCGGCGGCGGTGGCGGCTTCTCGCTCACCGACCCGTGTGTGGACTGCAAGGGCCGCGGCCTCATCGCCCAGGACCCCTGCGACGTCTGCAAGGGCAGCGGGCGCGCCCGCAGCTCCCGCACCATGCAGGTCAGGATCCCCGCGGGTGTCACCGACAACCAGCGGATCCGGCTGCGCGGCAAGGGCGCACCGGGCGAGCGCGGCGGCCCGGCCGGCGATCTGTACGTCGTCGTCCATGTCGCCAAGCACCCCGTGTTCGGACGCAAGGACGACAACCTCACCGTCACCGTGCCGGTCTCCTACCCGGAGGCGACACTCGGCGGCGAGATCAAGGTACCGACCCTCGGCGGTCCGCCGGTCACCCTGAAGCTGCCCCCGGGCACGCCCAACGGGCGTACTCTGCGGGCCCGCGGCAAGGGGGCGCTCCGCAAGGACGGCAGCCGTGGTGACCTGCTGGTCACCGTGGAGGTCGCGGTACCGGAGAAGACCGAGGGCAAGGCGCTCGACGCGCTGGAGTCCTACCGGGAGGCCACAGCGGAGTTCGACCCGCGGGCGGAACTCTTCAAGGCCGCGAAGGGAGCATGACATGGACGGCATGCGGGGCGGTCGGATGCGTCACCCGTATCAGCTGACCGAGGAGTCACCGGTCTACGTCATCTCGGTGGCGGCCCAGCTTTCCGGGCTGCACCCGCAGACGTTGCGCCAGTACGACCGGCTCGGCCTGGTCTCCCCGGACCGCACCGCCGGCCGTGGCCGCCGTTACTCGGCCCGCGACATCGAGCTGCTCCGCGAGGTGCAGCGGCTGTCGCAGGACGAGGGCATCAACCTCGCCGGCATCAAGCGCATCATCGAGCTGGAGAACCAGGTGACCGCGCTCCAGGCGCGCATCGCCGAGCTCGCGGCGGCCGCCGAAGGCATGTCGGCCGCCATCCAGCAGCGTGAGGCCGCCGTGCATGCCTCCTACCGCCGCGACCTGGTCCCGTACCAGGAGAAGCAGACGACCGCGCTGGTCGTCTGGCGTCCCAAGCGGAACGATTAGTCGCTCTTGTGTACGAGCCCGGCATCCCCTCGGGGGTGCCGGGCTTCGTCGTGTCACGGGCCGTGCCACCGGGCCGCCCCCCCCGAATATCCGGACGACATGTCCGGACCCGGCTGTTAGCGTCAAAGCACTATGGAACCGCTCGTCGAACAGCAGATCCGTGCCTCCTTCGTGAACTGTTCCAAGGGAGAAGCACGCCGCCTCAACCTGCCCCGGGACTTCGCCGACCTGCCCTGGGCAGATCTCGACTTCCTCGGCTGGCGCGACCCCGGAGCCCCGGACCGCGGCTACCTGGTGGCAGCCCACGAGGGCGGCCTGACCGGAATCGCGCTGCGCAGCTCGGGCGGAGCCCGCCGCAACATGCTGCGCACCAGCCTCTGCTCGCTGTGCGTCACCAACCACGCGAGCGGCGGCGTCGACCTCCTCGTCGCCCCGAAGGCCGGCCCGGAGGGCCGGAACGGCAACACGATCGGCACGTACATCTGCGCCGACCTGGCCTGTTCGCTGTATGTGCGGGGCAAGAAGAAGGTCGCGACGGCCCAGCGGTTCGAGGAGACCCTCACCCTGGACGAGCAGATCGCCCGGACGGTGCGGAACCTGGACGTGTTCCTGGCCAAGGTCGCCGCGGACACGGGCGCCGACGCCGTGCTCTAGCAGAGCGGTCACCGCAGCGGGAGACGGCTGCGGTGGCGGCGGTTACAGCCTGCTGGGGAGCACGAGCAGCCACACGATGAGTGGTGTGACGAGCAGGACACCCCAGGCGCCGGCGAGGAAGAACCCCAGCGCGATTTCCGACAGCCATTTGATCCGGGTCGGAACGACCACGCGACGGGGATCGTGGGGGTCGTAGCGGATCTCGCCTCTCCGGGCAGCGGTATGCGATTGATGCTCGCGTGCGTCACCGTCGAGAGTCCGAAAGCGATGCGTGTAGTCGGGGGCGTCGTCCTCGGCGGTGTCACTGCGGGTGGACTCCGCACGGGCCGTTACGCCACGCCACCCAACGATCAGGTGGGTGCGGAACTCGGACAGGTGCGCCCAGAAGCCCAGAAGTGCGAGTCCGGGCAGCGACATGGCCCATGCCTCAAGTCCCGAAGTGCGAGGCTCAACCGGGATCAGCAGCATGATCGGTGCCCCGAGCACGACGTAGGCCAGCGCGCACCGCTGCCACGGCGGACCGTGCCGCACCACATGTGCGATCCGACTGCCGGCTGCGTGGACCGCTCGCCGCAGCCGGGACGGCGTGGTGTCCTCGCGGACCTCCGGCTGCCGTCCGGTGCTGTCCTCGATGATGGCGTCGATGTCCGCGGCGAGGGCGGCCAGTACTTCTGGATTCCTGTGCCGCAGTGTCAGGGGGGTTGGCTCCTTCGCGTCATCGGTCAGCAGCAGGCTCAGCCCCTTTTCGTGGCGGCGGACCTCCCGTACCCGTGCTCCCGGAACGACGGTGGTCCTACGGCCGCGCCGCCAGTGCACCGCGCCCTTCTCGACCCACACCCGGTTCCGGCCGTCCACGACCACGACGCCGGTCCCCACTGGCTTCTGCTCCCCCATACGGCACACGGTAGGCCCACGCGGGTGGCAGCGGCTGGGCTTTGGGCCTGCCGATCAACTCAGCTCGAACCAGACACCTTTCCCCGGCCCCGGCCCGTGCCGGCACACCCCCCACGCCGTCGCACACGCAGTGAGCAGCGGCAGCCCGCGCCCGTGCTCCGCCTCGCCCCCGGGCCGGGCGTGCGGCTGCGGCAGCCCCGGCGCGTCATCGGTGACCAGCACCCGCAACGCGCCGGGCGTCGCGCACTCGGCGAAGAGCGTCAGGCGCGCCTGAGTGCCGGCTCGCCGACAGGCGAGCACGGCGTTCGTGACGACCTCGGACGTCAGCAGTAACGCCACATCGGAGAGTTCGGCTCCGCCGCCGGTAGCGGTGAGCAGCGTACGGACGCCCTCGCGGGCGGAGCGGACCCATACGGGGTCGGGCGGGAAGACGAGCGAGAAGTCGGTTCCATTCGTCATGGGGGTTCGCGCTTCCGTGGGGCGGGGGCCCTGGCGGTGACGGTGGCTCTGCCTGCCCCAACTACCGTTGGGACAGATGCACTTCCGGTTCCATCGCGAGGAGCGGGACGCCTACGACGTTAGGCTCACGCGTGAGATGGTCGCAACTGTGACCCGCTAATTACCCCCGGACGGGTGGCGCTGCCACAAACCGGTGGACCAACCGCGCTGCGACCGTCAAGCTGCCCCGGAGTTGTGAGGAGGTCTGCATGGCGCCGAGAACCCATCCGACGGAACGGCAGCGGCGATTGGGCGCGGAGTTGGGCAAGCTGCGGCGCACAGCCGGGCTGTCGGGAGATCAGGCAGGTGCGCTGCTCAACTCCGACCGCACGCGGATCAGCCACATCGAAGCGGGTCGCGCCGACGTGCCTCGCAACGGGCTGTACACCTTGCTGCGCGCCTACGGTTGCCCGGAGGGCGCGTTCTTCGACGGTCTGATGGGCATGGCCCAGGACCGGGGAAAGGGCTGGTGGACCGAGTATCGCGACGTCATGGGCAAGAGCGCCCTCGACCTTGCGGAACTGGAATCCCGGTCGTCGAGCGTGCGTATCCACGAGCCGCTGTTCATCCCCGGCATGTTGCAGGTACCGGAGTACGCCCATGAGGTGATCGCCGCCACCGGGACCGATACCGAACGGCACGACCGCTACGTGGAGTTCAGGCTCGCGCGCCAGCGCGTGCTCACCAGCGACTCCCCGATCTCGTACCACGCGGTGATCCACGAGTCGGCCCTGCGGGTTCAGGTCGGCAGCAAGCGCAACCTTCGCAAGCAGCTGCTGCGACTGATCGAGATCGCCCGTCTCCCCAATGTCACCCTCCAGATATTCCCCTTCGAGGCGGGCGCGTACTCCGCATTCAGCCGAAACTTCCTGCTCTTCGGCGGACCGTCCTCCGAGCTGGGGACCGTCTACCTGGAGCATCCGCTGAACACGGTATTCCTGAGCGATGGAGAACAACTCGACGACTACGCGAAGATATTCGCGCGCCTGTCCGGATTGGCACTGCCTCCTGTGGATCCGGAAGCCGCACCGGAGTCCCATGAGGGTCGTGACTCCCTCAGTCTCATCCAGCACGTCATGTACAACTTGTGAGGAGGGACCAGATGTCCGCACTTGTGTGGCAGAAGTCCTCGTTCAGTACCGGCGGCCAGGGTGAGTGTGTCGAGGTCGCCACCGGCGCAGCCGGCCTCGTCCACCTCCGGGAGAGCGACGAGCCGCAGGCCGTCATAACGACCACCCCCGCCGCCCTCCGCGCACTCCTGCACGCCGCGAAGGCCGGCGCCTTCGATCACCTCGCGCGCTGACGCGCAATTGACGCGCAACAGAACCACTACTCGGCCGCGTGGACCAGCACCTGTTGGGCGCGGATCAGGCGGGGCCCCATCGCGTAGCCGTGGCGCACGATGCGTGCCACGTGGCCCACGAGGTCGGGGCTGAGGGCCGGTACGGTGCCCACCGCCTCCTGGGTGGCGGGGTTGAAGACGCCCGCTTCGATCGGCATCCGCGTCATGCCGTACTTCTCCAGGACCGTGGAGAGCTCGGCGCGGACGGAGTCGGCGAACGGGTCGGTCTCGCGCTCGACGCGGTCGAGCAGCAGCACCAGGTCGTACAGGAGCGGCTGGACCGTGCGGCCCTCGGCGAGCTTGCGGGTGTGGTCGAGCTCCTGGTGGAGCTCCTCGACGGAGCGGCGGGTCTCGCGGTCGTTGAGCAGCCGGCGGCGGAACTGGTCGCCGAGCGCGGCGACTTCGTCGCGCAGCCCGTCGACGGCGTCGGCGACGACGTTGAGCACGTCGGGGCCCGGGGAAGCGGGCGCGGGCGGTGCGGCGGGCGCCGGGATGCCGGGGGGCGCCTCCGGGTGCGGCGGCGGAATGCTCACGATTGGCTCCAGTCCGGCTGTACGGCGTTCGGGGGCAGCGATTTGCGGGCGTGCCACCAGCGGGGCTTCCAGCCGAGGCGGACCAGGAGCACGATCGTCGCGAGCAGCAGCACGTTGCTGATCCAGTTCGCGACGCCGCCATCGGGCAGGGCGTAGGCGATGATGACGAAGATCAGCACGACGCCGAACATGCTCTTGCGCCCGCGCCAGGTCTTTCCCGTCGCGTAGCGCGCGGCGGCCTGGTCGGTGTGGAGCTTCTGCACGAGTTCCTGGTCGGTGGGCTGGACGGCGAGCGCCTGGTCCACGATGCCGTCGATGCGGCGGGCGGCCTCGGCCGAGGTGATCAGCCGCTGCTGGGTGAAGGGGTGGTAGGTCTTGGCGCCCTCGGCGCGGAGCGACCAGATGGAGCTGATCTGGTTGCGCAGCCCCGCGTGCTCCGGCTGGTCGGTCAGTGCGCGCTCGTAGTGCTGCAGGGCCTCGTCGTACTGGCCGGCGGCGTACAGGGCGTCACCGAGGTAGATGCGGTATTCGGTGTTGTCCTGCTCCAGCGCGCAGGCCTTCAGGTGCCAGGTGATCGCGGTCGGGAGGTCGTTGACCGCGCGGCCGGCTCTGCCCATGAGGAAGTGGCTGTACGCGTTGCGCGGCGCGAGGGTGATGGAGCGGCGGAACTCCTGGATGGCGGCGGCGGTGTCCCCGGCGTCCAGGTGCAGCGCCCCGAGCAGCTGCCAGGCGTCGGCGTTCGTGTCGTCGAAGTGGACGGCCTGCTGGGCCTCGTAGAGGGCGGCGGTGGGGTTGCCGCGCCGGACCTCCGTGCGGGCGGCCTCCAGCCAGTCGCGGGTCCGCGGGGCGTCCCCGCCCTGCTGGCCGGGGAGGGACTTGCCGCCGGAGCGCTGCTGCGGCTTCGCCTTCGGCTCCGGGGCGCGCAGTCGCTGGGTGCGCCGGGTGTCGTACGCGGTGCGGCGGGCCGGGTCGAGGAGTTCCTTGCGGGCCTCGGTGATCTGGGCGACCCGGTCCTCGGCCTCGCGGCGCTTGTCCGCGCTGGGCGCGCGGCTGGCCTTGCCCGCCCAGGCGCGCTGCTGGACGTCGAGCTTCTTGCCGAGCTCCTCGGCGCTGTCGGCGGGGTCGAGCTCGAACTCGGCGTAGTAGTCCCGGAATTCGCCGGTGCTGGTCATGGGGTTGAGACTCCGGTCAGAGGGCGGCGCGAAGGATCAGGCGTGTGCGGAGTTCAGAGCGCGGAGATCCGCGCGACCCGGTCGCTGAGCGCGTCCAGTTCCTGGGAGGTGAGGTTGTCCAGCCGCTCGACCTCGAACTCGCCGAGCCACTTGCCGCTGGTGCCGTCCTTGACCTCGACGTGGATGATCCCGTCGACGTCGTAGGAGTAGAAGACCTCGAACGGGGCGCCCACCGGGTACGGCGGGATCTGCAGGGTGCTCTCGCCGACGACCTTGACGTAGTCCAGGTCCTCGCCGTCGCCCTCGGTCACGGCGACGCGCAGCTTCGTCTGCTGGTTGGCCAGCGTGTGGAAGGTGTCGCTCCGGCGGGTGGGGACCGAGGTGTTGCGGGGCACGATGATCGAGTTGTACTGCAGCGAGTGGTCGTGGTCATGGGTGGCCACCATCCCGAGGGACTGCGAGGTGACGTCCTTGATGGACTTGATCTTGCCCTTGGTGAGCCGGGCGAGCCCGTCGCCGGGCGAGGTCTCCACGACGGCACCACTGCCGATGTACTTCTTCTTCTCCTTGGCCTGCTCGCCGCGCACCTGGGCGTCGAGGCCGACCAGCGCCGCCCCGAGGGCGACGACCTCGTCCTGGTTGATACCGCGCTCGGGGTCCTTGCCGGACAGCCGCTTCACCAGGTCCGCGACCATCGGCATCCGCGTCGAGCCGCCGACGAGCAGCACCCGGTCGATACCGGCCCAGGTGAGCGAGGCGTCCGTGAGGACGCCCTCGGTGATGATGCGGGTGCGGTCCAGCAGGTCGGCGCTGAGCTCCTCGTACTTCTCGCGCGTGATGCGGATCTGCTCGTGCCGGCCGTCGGCGGAGAGCATGACGACGGCCTGCGGGGCGTTGGACAGGGTGCGCTTGGCGATCTCGGCCTTGTCGCGGAGCTCGGCGAGCAGCGCGCCGTCGTCGGTGAGGTCGCGTCCGCCGGCGGCGGTGAACGCCCCGTTGAGGTGCTCCATGAGGACGCCGTCCCAGTCGAAGCCGCCCAGGTTGCGGTCGCCGTCGGTGGCGATCACGTCGTAGTCGCCGTCCACGACGCGCATCACCGTCACGTCGAAGGTGCCGCCGCCGAGGTCGTAGACCAGGACGGTGCCGATCTCCTCGCCGTCGTCCGCGCGGTCGAGCCCGTAGGCGAGCGCGGCGGCGGTGGGCTCGTTGACGATGCGCAGCACCTCGAAGCCGGCGATCTGGCCGGCGTCCTGGGTGGCGCGCCGCCTGGCGTCGTCGAAGTAGGCGGGGACGGTGATGACGACCTGGTCGACGGCTTCGCCGAGCATCATCTCGGCGTCTTCGCGCAGCCGCTTCAGGACGAGGGCGGAGATCTCCTCGGGCCGGTAGGCGACACCGGACTCGGAGGTGTAGATGGCGTTCGGCTCGCCCATGTAGCGCTTCGCGAACTGGATGACGTGGTCGGGCGCGGTCATCGCGGAGCGTTTGGCCTGGGATCCGACGACGACCGTGTCGCCCTGGAACATCACCACGGACGGGGTGATGTTCTCCCCCTCACGGTTCCTGACGATGGTGGCCGCACCCGACGCGTCGGCCACCGCCATCGCGGAATAGGTCGTTCCGAGATCGATCCCCAAGACACGCGCCACAGCACTCTCCCCGTTGTCGGCCGTTCCACCGCACGGGACATGATGCCGTGTCACGTACAAGTGCCGCCAGGCCCTTGGGAGATCGACGCGGGACGGGAGGTGCTGGTGGTGCTGCTGGGATCGGAGCGGACGGCCCTGGGGCGGGTGGGGTCAGGCGCTGCCCATCGCGCGGGTCAGCGCGATCTCGATGACGACACGGTCGGGGTTGAAGGCGGGCGTCCGCGCATAGCGCTCGCCGTAGCGGCGGACGGCGTCGGCGATGCGTTCCGGATCGGTGCTGACGGTCGCGACGCCCTCGAGGGTGGCCCAGCGGCCCTTGTCGACCTGGCAGGCGGCCACCAGGGCGCCGTCGGGTCCCGCGGCCAGGATGTTCGCGACCTTGCGGCTCGCCTTGTTGGTGATCACGCGGGCGAGGCCGGCCTCGGGGTCGTACGTCACGCCGACCGCGACGACATGCGGGCTGCCGTCGGGGCGTGGTGTCGTGAGGGCGCACAGGTGATATTCGCGCCAGAAGGACAGGTACGCGGATTCGGGGTTGCGTAGGTCTCGGGCCATGGGAATGCACGCTACCGTTCCAGGGTTGAGTGGCTTAGACTCAACTTGAATGAGTGATCCGACAGGAGGTTGCAGGTGGCCGTGGAAGCGGAGCTGACCAACAAGAGCCGGGAAGCGCTGAACACCGCCAACGCACACGCGGTGTCCGCCGGGAACCCGGACCTCACCCCCGCACATCTGCTGCTCGCCCTGCTGGGCGGAGCCGACAACGAGAACATCGTGGACCTGGTGGCAGCGGTCGGCGCCGACGCCGCGGAGCTGCGCGCGGGCACCGAGCGGCTGATCGCCGCGCTGCCCGTCGTCCAGGGCGCCACGGTCGCGCCCCCGCAGGCCAACCGTGACCTGCTGGCCGTCGTCGCGGACGCGTCGCAGCGCGCGAAGGACCTCGGGGACGACTACATCTCGACCGAGCACCTGCTGATCGGTATCGCCGTCAAGGGCGGCCAGGCCGGGGAGCTGCTCGTCCAGCGGGGGGCCACGGCCAAGAAGCTGCTGGACGCCTTCGAGTCCGCCCGGGGAGGGCAGCGCGTGACGAGCCAGGATCCCGAGGGCACCTACAAGGCGCTCGAGAAGTACGGCACGGACTTCACCGCCGCCGCCCGCGAGGGCAAGCTCGACCCGGTGATCGGCCGGGACCAGGAGATCCGCCGGGTCGTCCAGGTGCTGTCCCGCCGCACCAAGAACAACCCGGTGCTGATCGGCGAGCCCGGCGTGGGCAAGACCGCCGTCGTCGAGGGCCTCGCGCAGCGCATCGTCAAGGGTGACGTGCCCGAGTCGCTGCGCAACAAGCGGCTGGTCTCGCTGGACCTCGGCGCGATGGTCGCGGGCGCCAAGTACCGCGGTGAGTTCGAGGAGCGGCTCAAGGCGGTGCTCTCCGAGATCAAGGAGAGCGACGGCCGGGTCATCACCTTCATCGACGAGCTGCACACGGTCGTCGGCGCGGGCGCCGGCGGCGACTCCGCCATGGACGCGGGCAACATGCTCAAGCCGATGCTGGCCCGCGGTGAGCTGCGGATGGTCGGCGCCACCACGCTCGACGAGTACCGCGAGCGCATCGAGAAGGACCCGGCGCTGGAGCGCCGCTTCCAGCAGGTGATGGTGGCCGAGCCGTCCGTCGAGGACACCATCGCGATCCTGCGCGGGCTCAAGGGCCGGTACGAGGCGCACCACAAGGTGCAGATCGCGGACTCGGCGCTGGTGGCCGCCGCGACCCTGTCGAACCGCTACATCACCTCCCGGTTCCTGCCGGACAAGGCCATCGACCTGGTGGACGAGGCCGCCTCCCGGCTCCGGATGGAGATCGACTCCTCACCCGTCGCGATCGACGAGCTGCAGCGCGCCGTCGACCGGCTGCGCATGGAGGAGATGGCACTCAAGAACGAGACGGACCCCGCCTCCGTCCAGCGGCTGGAGAAGCTGCGCAAGGACCTCGCCGACAAGGAGGAGGAGCTGCGCGGCCTGACCGCCCGCTGGGAGAAGGAGAAGGAGGGCCTGAACCGCGTCGGCGCCATCAAGGAGAGCCTGGACGAGGTGAACACGGACATCGAGCGCGCCCAGCGCGACGGTGACTTCGAGGCCGCGTCCAAGCTGCTCTACGGCGAGAAGCCGCGGCTGGAGGCCGAGCTGGCCGAGGCCACCGAGGCCGAGGCGGCCGCCGCCAAGGACACCATGGTCAAGGACGAGGTCGGGCCGGACGACATCGCGGACGTCGTCGGCGCCTGGACCGGCATCCCGGCCGGCCGGCTGCTGGAGGGCGAGACCCAGAAGCTGCTGCGCATGGAGGACGAGCTGGGCCGCCGGCTCATCGGCCAGACCGAGGCCGTCCGCTCCGTCTCCGACGCCGTACGCCGTTCGCGCTCGGGCATCTCCGACCCCGACCGGCCGACCGGATCGTTCCTGTTCCTCGGCCCCACCGGCGTCGGCAAGACCGAGCTGGCGAAGGCCCTGGCGGACTTCCTCTTCGACGACGAGCGCGCCATGGTCCGCATCGACATGAGCGAGTACGGCGAGAAGCACTCCGTCGCCCGGCTCGTCGGCGCCCCGCCCGGGTACGTCGGCTACGAGGAGGGCGGCCAGCTCACCGAGGCCGTCCGGCGGCGCCCGTACAGCGTGGTGCTGCTCGACGAGGTCGAGAAGGCGCACCACGACGTCTTCGACGTGCTGCTGCAGGTGCTCGACGACGGCCGGCTCACCGACGGCCAGGGCCGCACGGTCGACTTCCGCAACGCGATCCTGATCCTGACGTCGAACCTGGGCAGCCAGTACCTGGTGGACCCGGTGCTCGGGGACGCGGAGAAGAAGCAGAGCGTCCTGGAGACGGTGCGGATGTCCTTCAAGCCGGAGTTCCTGAACCGGCTCGACGACATCGTGGTGTTCAGCGCGCTGAACAAGGAGGAGCTGCGGCACATCGCCCGGCTGCAGACGGACCGGCTCGCCGACCGGCTGCGGGACCGCCGGCTGGTCCTGGACGTCACCGACGCCGCCCTGGACTGGCTCGCCGACGAGGGCAACGACCCGGCCTACGGCGCGCGGCCACTGCGCCGCCTGGTGCAGACCGCGATCGGTGACCCGCTGGCCCGCGCGATCCTGTCCGGCGAGGTCGTCGACGGTGACACCGTACGGGTCGACCGGGCGGGTGAGGGCCTGATCGTCGGCCCTGCCCCGGCCCTGTCCAAGACGGTCTGAGCAGGCTGCCCCCGGCGTGGATCCGCCGGGGGTTGCCAGACCCCTCGGCGCATGGGGGAGGATGGAAGGAATCCGTACGAAGGGAACTCACGGTGAGCATCGATCCGTCCTCGATTCCTAATTTCGGGGGCCAGCCGGACCCCGAGCAGAACGGCCCCGCCGCCAGCGCGGTCATCCCCGACCAGGACCTGGTCAAGCAGCTGCTCGAACAGATGGAGCTGAAGTTCGTCGTCGACGACGAGGGTGACCTCGCGGCGCCGTGGGAGGAATTCCGCGCGTACTTCATGTTCCGCGGCGAGGAGGACCAGCAGATCTTCGCGGTCCGGACCTTCTACGACCGGCCGTACACCGTCGATGACAAGCCGCAGCTGCACGAGGTCATCGACGACTGGAACCGCCGCACCTTGTGGCCGAAGGTCTACACGCACACGCACGACGACGGCTCCGTCCGTCTGATCGGCGAGGCGCAGATGCTGATCGGCCTGGGCGTCAACCTGGAGCACTTCGTCTCCAGCACGGTCAGCTGGGTACGCGCCTCGATCGAGTTCGACAAGTGGGTCGTGGAGACCCTCGGACTCGAGAAGGACGTGGACGCCGACGGCGGCGCCAAGGGCGACGAAGGCACCAACGGCGACGACGCCTGACGCAGCCCGGATCTTGGATCTTGGATTGTGGATCTTGGGTTGCACCACGCCGGATCGGAAACGCCGGATCAGACCGGCGCGGAGACGACCGTCAGCAGGTACGTCCCGTAGAAGAACGAGAGCCCGGCCAATGCGGCCACCGCTACGGCGGCGGTGCGCGGCCGGGCTTTCGCCAGTGCCAGGGCGGCCGGGACCAGCAGCGGGAAGGCCGGCAGCAGGAAGCGCGGCTTGGATCCGAAGTAGTGCGAGCCGCCCAGCGCGATGAGCACCAGCACCCCCGCGTAGACCGCCAGCGGCAGCGGGATCCGCTCCAGCAGCGCCAGCGCGAGCAGCACCAGCGCGGCGGCGGTGATCGCGACGACCATGTAGCTCATGAGCTGCTCGCGGTCGAGGATCAGATGCCGGACGTACTCCACGGAATTACGGCCGAAATCGAACTCCGAGCCCCAGCGGCGCTGCACGTCGAAGTACCCCAGCGGCCGGCCCGTCTGCCGGCCCACCCAGCCGACGTACCCGCACCAGCCCAGCGGCGCGATCAGCACGGCCGCCCAGGCCGCCCGGTCCTGCGGCAGCCCCTCCCGGCGGCGGCGCCAGGCATCGGCGGCGACGGTGACGGCGACGGCGGCCACCACCGCGACGCCGTTCGGGCGGGCCAGCCCGGCGAGCAGCGCCAGCACTCCCGCGGCGAGCCAGCGCCGGGTGAGCAGCGCGTAGAGCGCCCAGGCGGCGCAGGCGGTCAGCAGCGGCTCGGTGTACGCCATCGTCAGCACGACGGAGTGCGGCAGCAGCCCCCACAGCAGCACCAGGGCGATCCCGGCCCGCCGGCCGTACAGCCGCTCGCCGATCGCGTGGATCCCCCAGGCGGCCAGGGCGGCCGCGCCCCAGGAGATCAGCAGGGCGGTGTTGACCGGGCCGATGGGCAGGACGGCGGAGACGGCCCTGATCAGCGCCGGGTAGAGCGGGAAGAACGCCAGATCGCTGAAGCTCATGCCCTGCGTGACGGCGGACGGGAAGAACGTCCCGTAGCCCCATTCGGCGATCCGCTCGTACCAGCGCGCGTCCCAGCTCTGCCCGAACAGACTGCGCGGATGCAGTCCGGCGTGCACCGCCCGCGCCGTCACCAGCACGGCGCCGGCCAGCCGGGTGGCGGCGAAGAGGACCAGGGCGGGGGCGGCCCGGCGCAGGGAGCCGCGCCAGGCGGGGGAGCGGCCGGGCTGCGCGTCGGGTGCGGGGTGCGACCCGGTGGTTCGGGGGCTGGACGAGACCGGCTCGGCCGTGTGCACCGTACCGCTCCTTCCGTGCCCGGTCGGGGCGCCGTCGGGTCCGCCCGGCTCCGCTCGGAGCGGCGGGAATGACGGTACGACTATGCGGTGATCGTCCTGAGCGGAACGTGCTCCCGGGCGCACGCCGAGTCGCATTCCACCCACTTGGCGGACGCCCTTGCCCGGCTCGGGGGGCCGGGGCATTCTGGATTCGGACGGTGTCGCAGTCAGGCGCCGGGAAAACATCGTTGGGCGCGGTAGCAGGGCAGCGGCTCGTCGCGGGAAGCTCGGATGGTGGATTCCCAAGTCGCTGAACTGATCCGGGTCCTGGTCCTGAGTGGTGGTCAGGGACCGCCGCGTGACTGGACCAGGCTCTGCGCCGAGGTGCTCGGGGTCGACGGGATCGCGATCTCGGTGGCCTCGGACGGCACGGAACTGCTGTGGTTCAGCGACGAGCGGAGCGCGCGGCTGGACGATCTGCAGTTCACGCTCGGCGAGGGCCCCAGTGTGGAGGCCGCCCGTGACGGGTCGCTGAACCTGGAGTCCAATCTGGAGCGCGCGTTCGGGGAGCGCTGGCCCGCCTTCGTCCCCGCCGCGGTCGACTCCGGAGTGCTCGCGGTCTTCGCCTTCCCGCTACGGCTCGGTGCGATCTGCTGCGGCGGGATGACCGGCCACCGGCGGCGGCCGGGACCGCTGGGCGAGCAAGCCGTCGCGGACGCGCTGACCATCGCCGACGCCATGGCCGTCTACCTGCTGGCGCTGGGGCCGCGCGATACGGGCCCCGCCCCTCTCGCCGCCGGGACGGGGCACCCGGGCGGCAGTGGGGGCGGGGCCGGCAGGACCACCGGCGGCGGCTTCGGGAGCGGGTTCCTGACCGGGTTCGGGGACCTGCACCGGGCGGAGGTGCACCAGGCGGCCGGGATCAGCAGCGTCCGGCTGGACGTGCCGCTGCCGGAGGCCCTGGTGCGGCTGCGCGCCCACGCGTACGCGTCGGACCGCCCCATCCTCGATGTCGCCCGGGACATCATCGGCAACCGCCTGCAGCTGCCGCGCGATCCCGCATCGTGAAGGACCGGGCGGGAAGGCGGCGGCGAGACGGGGCGGGACAGGGCGGGGCGCGGCGGAGCGGGATGAGGTGGGGGCGCGACGGAGCGGGACGGGACGGCGCACGGCACGGCTTCGGAACCACGTTCGGCGGCAGAAAGGCAGGCGATCATGGATCGCGAACAACGGCTGGCCGACACCTTCGTCGAGTTGGCGGACACGCTGATCGACGACTTCGACATCATCGAGTTCCTCCATCAGCTGTCCACCCGGTGCCTGGAGCTCCTGGAGGTGTCGGCCGCCGCGATCCTGCTCGCGCTGCCCGGCGCCGATCTGCACCCGGCCGCCGCCTCCGACGACCGCGCCGAGCTCTCCGACCTGCTGGCGCTGAACCAGCGCGAGGGCCCCGCGCTGGACTGCTACCGCACCGGATCACCGGTCGGGCCGTTCGACATCGCCCGTTCGACGCCGCAGTGGCCGGACTTCGCCGGCCAGGCCCGCCGCGCCGGATACGGCGTGGTCTGCGCTCTGCCCATGCGGCTGCGGCGCGAGGTGATCGGCTCGCTGCTCCTGCTGCGCGCCGGCGCGACACCGCTGAGCAGTGCCGACGTCCGGCTGGCGCAGGCCCTGGCCGACGCCGCCACGATCGGCATCCTGCACCAGCAGACGCTGCGCCGGCACGCCGACCTCAGCGCCCAGCTGCACACCGCGCTGCACAGCCGGATAGCGATCGAACAGGCCAAGGGCGTACTGGCCGCCCGCTGGGGGACCACCGTGGACGAGGCCTTCAGCGCGATGCGCCGCCATGCCCGCACCCAGCGCCGGCTGCTCAGCGATGTCGCGCACGACATCGTCAACGGCGGATTCCAGCCGGACCGCGTCGAGTAGCCCCCACCGCACACCGTCTCCCCTCACCCCGTCTCCCCCTGACACCGTCCCCCGCCGCATATCGTGAGCCTCCTGTGGTGGGCCCAGGGAAGTGGCTCGGGACGTGGCTCAGGGAAGTGGGGAACGCATGGGTGAGTGGAGTCCGGCCGCGCGGGTGCGGGGCGTCGGAACGTCGATCTTCACCGAGATGACGGAGCTGGCCAGAAGGACCGGGGCCGTCAATCTGGGGCAGGGAGTGCCGGAGCTGGCCAGCCCCGCGACGCTGCTCAAGGACGTGGCCGAGGCCGTGCTCGCGGGCAACAACCAGTACCCGCCCGCCACCGGCTTCCCGGCGCTCCGCACCGCCGTCGCCGAACACCAGCTGCGGCGCTACGGGCTCGACTACCGGCCGGACGGCGAGGTGCTGATCACCACCGGCGCCACCGAGGCCATCGCGGCGGCGCTGCTCGCGTTCTGCGACCCCGGCGACGAGGTCCTGGCCTTCGACCCCTGCTACGACGCCTATCCCGCCGCCGCCCGGCTCAGCGGCGCCACGCTGGTCGGCGTCCCGCTGGAGGCCGACGGCGACGGCTTCGTGATGAACGCCGACGCGCTGCGCGCCGCCGTGACGCCCAGAACCCGCGTCCTGGTGCTCAACACCCCGCACAACCCGATGGGGAAGGTGTTCACGGCCGCGGAACTGGACGCGATCGCCGACGTCTGCCGGGAACACTCGCTCATCGTGGTGACCGACGAGGTGTACGAGCACCTGGTCTACGACGAGACCCCGCACCGGACGATCGCGGCGCTGCCCGGCATGCGGGAGCGGACGCTGATCATCTCCTCGGCGGGCAAGACCTTCAACGTCACCGGCTGGAAGATCGGCTGGATCTGCGGACCCGCGCCGCTCGTCGCCGCCGCCGGCTCCGTCAAGCAGTTCCTCACCTACGCCTCCGGCACCCCGTACCAGGAGGCGCTGGCCCGGATGCTCGGTTCCGTCGAGGAGTGGGCGGCGGAACTGCGCGGCACCCTGCGCACCAACCGCGATCTGCTGAGCGACGGCCTCAAGCAGGCCGGGCTGCGCCCGTACCGCGCGGAGGCCGGGTACTTCCTGCAGGCGGACGTACGGCCCTGGGGCTATACGGACGGCGTCACGTTCTGCCGGGAACTGCCGGAGCGGGCAGGCGTCGTCGCCATTCCGACGTCTGCCTTCTACCAGGGGCAGGACGCCCCTTCCTGGCTGGTCCGATTTTCCTTCTGCAAGCGCGAGGAATCGGTACGCACCGCCGTCGACCAGCTGGTGCGGGCGCGCTGAGAAGTTTTCGAACCTCTGGACTTCCTCAACTCTGCTTTCGATCCGATTCGGCGGGGGCATCACCGTCGCACGAACAAAATCACAGCTCAGGAAGACGGGGGGCGGGGAAGATGCGTGCATTCCTCATTGGTCTGGTCGCGGTAGTGGTCATCATCGCCATAGCGGTGCAACTGCAGCGCCGGAGCCGATCGGTGAACCTGCGCAAGGGACGGGGCCGCGGACGGGGCCGGGCGGGCGCGGACGGCGCGAGCGCCACGGCGGGAGGCGGTAGCTGGTGGGCCTTCGGCGGCTCGGACGGGGGCGGCTCCGGGGGCGGCCACCACGGCGGGGGCGGTCACCACTCCTGTGGCGGCGGGCATTCCTGTGGCGGCGGTTCGTCGTGTGGCGGGGGTTCGTCCTGTGGAGGAGGCGGCGGCTGCGGTAGCAGCTGATCCGTGGAATTGCATGTGGCCCATGCCCATTCGCATATGCGCCCGGTGGAACTGTCACCCGCCGGGCGCAGTTTTGGTGAACACCTGAACCGATACGCGCTCCTGGGGATGTAAAGAGCGCGAAGATGGGTAAAAAGGCTGAAGGCACCCCGCGTTTCATGATTCCGTATCTACCGGACCCCACGTGGGCACGAGCCGACGTACGTTCCCGCCAGATCCACCACCTGGTGCGGGTCGGCCCATCATCCACTGCGTGCTTGCGGAGCCGACCCATGCTCACCACTCTCCAGACCGCTTACACCGATACCCGTGCCGGAGACCTGGCCTGGTGCCTGGGCAGGGAAGCGCTCCCCGCGCTCGCCGTGCTCGACCTCCAGCTCAGCGGCGCGGACCAGCCCCCCGTGCAGGTGCAGATGCGCCTGCTCGGCGCCTCCCACCAGGTACTCATCGAATCCGAGGGCGGCGGTTGTTCGGAAACCGTCGCCTGCATCCCGGGAAGTCAGACTCCGCTCCCTTTTGGCGTCGCCAAACGGATCGGCATATGGGACTACGAATTCGCGGCACGCGTCGAGACGTTGTCGCGCGGCTCCTTCGCGGGCCGGGCGCAGGAACTGCTCGCACTGGTCGCGGATCATCCGCACGGTCTCGCGGGAACGTTTCCCGGGGATCCGCACGCGTTCACCGCGATGCTCGTCCAGCACAGCGAGGGCAGCGTCCGCTGGCGCACCTGGCACGCCTATCCCCAGGAAGGGCGGTTGGTGGCGACGAGGTCGCGCGTCAGTGCCCTTCCGTAGCCGTACGGCGGGCGGGCCGCGGGTGGAGTGCGCTTCGGTGCCGGCGCTCGGAGCGCACTTTTGCGAGCCGTGGTGGTACTCATCGCGCCCTCAAGTGACGTCAAGTGCCCTCAAAATGCACCCCTGTGGGTGACAAATGCGACCGCAAGCCTGACATAGCGTTCATTCATGATCGACCAGTCAAGCCGCCGGTCCGCCGTGCGGCTCCCCGTACCGGTCGGGCCGGCCCGTGCACTGGTCCTCGCCGCCGTCTTCGTCTGCGCCGCCTGCGGCCTGATCTACGAGCTCGAACTCGTCGCGCTCGCCTCCTACCTGGTCGGTGACTCCGTCACCCAGGCCTCCGTCATCCTGTCGGTGATGGTCTTCGCCATGGGCGTCGGCTCCCTGCTCGCCAAGCGGATACGGTGCGTCGCGGCCGTCGGCTTCGCGGGGGTGGAGGCGGCGCTCGCGCTGGTCGGCGGCCTCTCGGTGATGGCGCTGTACGCGTGCTTCGCCTGGTTCGGGATGGCGCGGCCGGCGATGATCGGCTGCGCGTTCGCCATCGGGGTGCTGATCGGCGCCGAGATCCCGCTGCTCATGACGCTGATCCAGCGGATCCGCCGGCAGGATGCCGGCGGCGCCGTCGCCGATCTGTTCGCCGCGGACTACGTCGGCGCGCTCGCCGGCGGACTCGCCTTCCCGTTCCTGCTGCTGCCGGCGTTCGGACAGCTCACCGGCGCGCTGGTCACCGGCGCGGTGAACGCGGTCGCGGGCGCCGCGATGGTGCTGTGGCTGTTCCGCAACGACCTGACCCCGAGCGCCCGCAACTGGCTGCTCGTCGCCAACCTCGGCGTGCTGACGGTGCTCGGCGGCGCCGCCTTCACGGCCGGCCCGTTCGAACAGGCCGCGCGGCGCGCGGTGTACGGCGGCGATGTGCGCGTCGCCGAACAGACCGATGTGCAGGAGATAGTCCTGACCGGAGGCTCCGGCGCCCCCGTCCAGCTCTTCTTCGACGGGCGGCTGCGGGTCTGCGGAGCCGACGAGTTCCGGTACCACGAGGCGCTGGTGCACCCGGCGATGGCCGGCCCGCGCTCCCGCGTCCTCATCCTCGGCGGTGGCGACGGCCTCGCCCTGCGCGAGGTGCTCCGGTACCCGGACGTGACGTCGGTGACCGTCGTCGACCTGGACGGCGAGCTCGTGCGGCTCGCCCGCACCGACGCCGACCTCGTCGCGCTCAACCGGCACGCCTACGCCGATCCGCGGGTCCGCACCGTCACCGCCGACGCCTTCGACTGGCTCCGGGCCGGCCGCCCGGGGCCGTACGACGTGATCCTCGCCGATCTGCCCGACCCCGGGATCTCGCGCAGCGCGAAGCTGTACTCCGAGGAGTTCTACGGCCTGGCGGGCCGCGCGCTGGCCCGGGACGGACGGCTCGCCGTCCATGCCGGCTCGCCGAGCTCGGCCCGGCACACCTACTGGACGATCGACGCGACGCTGCGGGCCACCGGGCTGCGCACCGTGCCGTATCTCACCGGCGGACGGGACTGCGGGCCCCCGTCGGGACCCGACCGCTGGTCCGGCAGGACCGGTGACGGGCCCACCGACTGGGGCTTCGTGCTGGCGTCGCGCGAGCGGCCCGAGCTGCGGCTCGCCCCGGACGCGCCACCGCTGCGCTCACTGACCCCGGCGGCCCTGCGGTCACTGCGCGAGGCCGCCTGGGCCTCCCGCGAGAGCGGACTCGCGCCTTCCACACTGATGCGGCCACGGGTGGGCGGCTGAGTGGGGTGGCGACCCGGCTCCGCGCCTGCTGCCGGGTCCGCTTCCGGGTCCGGTTCCGGTCCGGCTCGCAGGCCTGGCTCGGGCCTGTGTCCGGTCCGGCCGGTGCGACCCGGTGACCTGGGCGGCCGACGGTCGGTAGGCTCCCCGCATGGAGCATGAGGTGTTCGTTCCGGTCCTGGCGGAAACCATTCGGCAGGCACTCGCCGACCCGGCCCGCGTCGCCGCGAGCCTGCCCGGCTGGCAGCCCGACCCCGGCGGGGACGTTCTCACCGGCCGGCTGCGCGTGCGGGCCGGCGGTTCGACGATCACCTACCGCGGCTCGCTCCGCGTCACCGAGCGCGACGGCGGATTCTCCGTCGAGGGCGAAGGTGCGGAGGCGCGCGGCACCGGCACCGTGAAGTTCTCGCTCGGAGTGCTCGTCGAGGAGGCCGACCAGGCCGTTCCCGGCACGATGCTGTCCTTCACCGGCACCGCGACCGCGGACGGGCGGCTCGGTACGTTCGACGGCCCCGCCCGCGAGACCGCGGCCCGCCGGCTGCTCGACCGCTTCACCGCGGAACTGACGGCCGGGCTCCCCGGACTGCCCGAGGAACCCGATGTCGTCGACGGCCTCGACGGTGCCGACGAGGGCGGGGAGCCGGACCCGGCCGAGGAGATCGCGCTGGTCGAGGTGGACCTGAACGAGGTCGAGGTGGAGGTCCCGGAGACCGCGGCCGAGCTCGACGACCTCGAACCCCCGGCCGAGGCGGCCCACGCCCGCCGCACGATGATCGGCCGCAGCGCGGAGGAGGTCGACCACGCCCCGCCCCGCGGCCGTTACGCCCCCGCGCCCTCCGCGGCGACCACCTCCACCACCGCCACCCTCCGCTGGGCCGCACCCGCCGCCGCGGTCCTGGTGGCCTCCGCGGTCGTCGTGGGCCGGGTGCTGCGCCGCCGCCGGTAGGTGGGTGCTGAGCACACATGATCGAGGGTCAGGCCCTACGCTCATAGGGTGACGACTGGGAAGAAACTGACGGCGGGCGACGCCGAACTGACCGTGGTGCCGCAGGACGGCTGCCGGATCGCCTCGCTGACGGTCGGAGGGACCGAACTGCTGCGCCAGGGCGACCGGTACGGTTCGTTCATCATGGTGCCGTGGTGCGGCAGGACCGAGAACGGCCGGTTCCGCAACGGCGGGATCGTGCACCAACTGCCGGTGGACGCAGCTCCGCACGCGATCCACGGCACGGGCCGGCACACCGCGTGGCACGACGGTCCGCCCGGAACGGACTCGGCGGCTTCCTACTACTTCGACCTTGCCGACCCGTGGCCGTATCCGGGCCGCGTCACGCAGACCTTCGAACTGGGCGAGAACGAGCTGCGGATGACCCTGTCGGTGGAGGCGTCCGCCGACTCCTTCCCGGCGCAGGCCGGCTGGCACCCCTGGTTCCTGCGGAACCTCGGACAGGGCGGCCGCGACGCCGAGATCGACTTCAGCCCGGAGTGGCAGGAGGAGCGCGGCGACGACCATCTGCCGACGGGCAAGCGGACCGAGCCGAAGCCCGGACCGTGGGACGACTGCTTCGGGATGCCGGACGGAGTGGACGTGTCGCTGACCTGGCCCGGCGAGCTGCGGGTACGGGTGACCAGCCCGGCCGAATGGGTCGTGGTCTACGACGAGCAGCCCGAGGCCGTGTGCGTCGAGCCGCAGTCCGGGCCGCCGAACGGCCTCAACACGCTGCCGCGCCTCGTCACCCCGATCGATCCGCTGGAGATCACGACGGTCTGGTCCTGGGAGCGGCTGGGCTGATTCCGCCCGAGCCGATCGCGGCGGCTAATCTCGACGCTATGAGTGACGTGCGCGAGGCCCTGCTGCAGCAGATCAAGGACAAGGCCGTGGTCCACGGCAAGGTGACCCTCTCCTCCGGGCTGGAGGCCGACTTCTACGTCGACCTCCGCCGGATCACCCTGGACGGCGAGGCGGCGCCGCTGACCGGCCAGGTGATGCTCGATCTGACCAAGGACCTCGACTTCGACGCCGTCGGCGGGCTGACGCTCGGCGCCGACCCGGTGGCCGGCTCGATGCTGCACGCGGCCGCCGCCCGCGGCCGCCGGCTCGACGCCTTCGTCGTCCGTAAGGCGACCAAGGCGCACGGTATGCAGCGCCGGATCGAGGGCACCGAGGTCAAGGGCCGACGCGTCCTGGTCGTCGAGGACACCTCGACCACCGGTGGCTCCCCGCTGACCGCCGTCGAAGCGGTGCGCGAGGCCGGCGGCGAGGTCGTGGCCGTCGCCGTCATCGTGGAGCGCGGCGCCGCCCCGGCGATCGAGGCGGCCGGGCTGCCGTATCTCGCCGCCTACTCGCTGGCCGACCTCGACCTCGGCTGAGTCACGGCTGAGTCTCGTTCCTGCGCTTGCTCAGCGGCGGGAAAGACCTTCTGACCTGCGGATCTACCGGCCCCCTGAACGTTCCACGTGGAACGTTCAGGGGGCCTTCGCATGCGAGGTGTGCACCGAGGTGGTGTTCCAGCGGCTCTCTGGGAGGATGGTGCCGACAAAGACGTCGTACCGCAGTATCAGGACCCGCACATCACGAGGAGCGGACAAATGCCCATCGCAACCCCCGAGGTCTACAACGAGATGCTCGACCGGGCGAAGGCAGGCAAGTTCGCCTACCCGGCCATCAACGTGACCTCGTCGCAGACGCTGCACGCCGCGCTGCGCGGCCTGGCCGAGGCGGAGAGCGACGGCATCATCCAGATCTCCACCGGTGGCGCGGAGTTCCTGGGCGGCCAGTACAGCAAGGACATGGTCACCGGCGCGGTGGCGCTGGCGGAGTTCGCGCACATCGTGGCCGAGAAGTACCCGGTCACCGTCGCGCTGCACACCGACCACTGCCCGAAGGACAAGCTGGACGCGTACGTCCGTCCGCTGCTGAAGATCTCGCAGGACCGTGTCGCCGCGGGCCGTCTGCCGCTCTTCCAGTCCCACATGTGGGACGGCTCGGCGGAGAACCTCAACGACAACCTCGCCATCGCGCAGGAGCTGCTCGCCCAGGCCGTCAAGGCCAACATCATCCTCGAGGTGGAGATCACCCCGACCGGTGGCGAGGAGGACGGTGTCTCGCACGAGATCAACGACTCCCTCTACACCACACCGGACGACGCGTTCCGTACCGTCGAGGCCCTCGGCCTGGGCGAGAAGGGCCGCTACCTGCTGGCCGCGTCCTTCGGAAACGTGCACGGCGTCTACAAGCCGGGCAACGTCGTCCTGCGCCCGGAGATCCTCAAGGAGCTCCAGGTCGCGGTCGCCGAGAAGCACGGCAAGGCCAACGCCTTCGACTTCGTCTTCCACGGCGGTTCCGGCTCGACGATCGAGGAGATCAACGAGGCCCTGGAGAACGGCGTCGTCAAGATGAACATCGACACCGACCTGCAGTACGCCTTCACCCGCCCGGTCGCGGACCACATGTTCCGCAACTACGACGGTGTGCTGAAGGTCGACGGCGAGGTCGGCAACAAGAAGGTCTACGACCCCCGCGTCTGGGGCAAGTCCGCCGAGGCGGGCATGGCCGCGCGCGTCGTCGTCGCCGCCGAGAACCTGCGCTCCGCGGGCAACAAGATCAAGTAATTCGCGGCGCCACTGCGGAGTGCCGCTCCGTGGCACGACCGCGCAGTACCGCTCCGCACGCAGCCCCCCGGGTCCGCCGTTCCGGCCCGGGGGGCTGCGCGCTGTCCGGGACAGGGCAGACTGGAACGCATGGCCATTCACAAAGACCTTCTCGGGGGTCCGCCCCCGACCCATCTGCCCGACGACCCGGAGCCGCGCGAGCTGCTCGCCTCCGGGGCGGCGCCCTCCGAGGTAGCCGCGAAGTACCCGGCCTCCTCTCTGGCCTGGGCCCAGCTCGCCGACGACGCCTTCGAAGGGGGCCGGGTCGTCGAGTCGTACGCCTACGCGCGCACCGGCTACCACCGCGGCCTCGACGCGCTGCGCCGGGCCGGCTGGAAGGGCCACGGCCCGGTGCCGTTCGAGCACGAGCCGAACCGCGGCTTCCTGCGCGCGCTGCACGCCCTCGCCCGCGCCGCGCAGGCGATCGGCGAGCAGGAGGAGTACGAGCGCTGCTCGTCCTTCCTCCGCGACAGCTCGCCGACCGCGGCGGACACCCTCAGCTGACGGAACCGGCGACGGGACTCCGGCGGCACCAGTGGTGCGACGCGTGAGGGAACTCGCGTACGTCACCCACGTATTGGGCTGATGCCGCCTTCTCCCGTCCGGTCGCCGATTGCCCCCGAATTGCAGCAGAAGCTGACAAAAATTCATGCGGTTTGGCGTTGGACCGAACCCATGTGTGATTGTGAGCGTCATTGTCTGTGAGCACCGTGGGAGCAGTCGGCGGCCGGGGAGGCCGCCACTCCGGTGGCGCCTTCAGGGGGAGTTTTGACCCATCACGCACCGGTGGCCGGCGGCGACCGACAGCGAGGCCCCAGCCGTCGGGGGAGCCGGAGCCAGGCCGCGCGCCGGCGTCGGCGTGCCCAACGGCGTGTGCGGTTGCTGCTGACCTTCACCGTGCTGGCCGTGCTGGTCGGCGGTGTCGCCGCGTGGTGGAGCGGTGGTTCCGACGACGTCGCGGACGCGTCGGCCCCGACCGCGGCACCCGCCGCGTCCTCCCCGGTCGCCACCGCGTCGAAGGACGTGTCCCCGAGCGCTGCCGCCAAGAGCCCCAAGGCATCCACGTCGCCCAGCGTGACGAAGGGCGGCGGCAAGTCGACGTCCGTACCGAAGTCCGGCCCCGGCACCTTCAAGGCGGGCAAGGGCAAGGGCGACGGCTCCACGGTCGGCAAGGGCCTCATCCGTACGTACCGGGTCCAGGTCGAGGACGGCATCCTGGTCTCCGCCGACCAGGCGGCGGACGAGGTGGCGGCGATCCTCGCCGACCCCCGCAGCTGGGCCCATGACGGCAAGCACGGCTTCCGCCAGGTGTCGTCCGGCAGCGCCGACCTGGTCATCAAGATAGCCACGCCCGACACCGCCGACGCGCTCTGCCTGGCCGCCATCCACCTGGACACCGGCAACGAGCTGAACTGCGAGGTCCCCGGCGGTGTCGTGGTGAACCTCCGGCGGTGGATCCTGGGCTCCCCGACGTTCACCGGTCCCATCTCCGACTACCGTGCCCTGATCATCAACCATGAGGTCGGGCACAGCCTCGGCCACGGCCACGAGGGCTGCCCCGGCCCCGGCAAGCTCGCGCCCGCGATGATGCAGCAGATCAAGGGCCTCGACGGCTGTAAACCGAACGCCTGGCCGTACGACTCCCAGGGGCGCTACATCAGCGGCCCGCACGTGACCTGAGGCCCTTGCCGAATCACCGCACTCGACAGATGATCTCGGCGTGGCCCGGCGACCCCGGGCCGAGATCCTGAAGGGAACGGAAATGTCCGAAACACCGGCCGAGAGTCCGGAGACCCCGAACCTCGACTTCCAGGGCACCACCCCTTACGAGGACTACGTCCAGGCGGATGTCCTCACCCACCTTCAGCACACCCTCTCCGACGACCCCGGCGAGATGGTCTTCCTCGTCACCACCCAGGTCATGGAGCTGTGGTTCACCGTCCTCGTCCACGAGTGGCACACCGCGGGGCAGGCGCTCCGCGAGGACGACATCCCGACGGCGATGGCGGCGCTCAAGCGCAGCACCTACGAACTCGAATCGCTCAACGCCTCCTGGAAGCCGCTCGCGCACCTCACCCCCGGGCAGTTCAACGCCTACCGCAGCGCGCTGGGCGAGGGCTCCGGATTCCAGTCCGCGATGTACCGGCGGATGGAGTTCCTGCTCGGCGAGAAGTCGGCGTCCATGCTCGTCCCGCACCGCGGCTCGCCGCGGGTGCACGCCGAGCTGGAGAAGGCCCTGCACGAGCCGAGCCTCTACGACGAGGTGCTCGGCCTGCTGCAGCGGCGCGGCCACGACATCCCCGCCGAACTCCTCGAACGCGACCTCTCGCTGCGCTACGAGCCCGACCCGGCCGTCGAGCGGGCCTGGCAGCGGATCTACTCCGCCGCCGAGGCCACTCCCGGGGCCGGCGCGGCCTCCGCCGGTGACGCCGATCTGCTGCGGCTGGGCGAGGCGCTGACCGAGGTCGCCGAGCTGGTCTGGCGCTGGCGCAACGACCATCTGGTGGCGACCCGCCGCGCGATGGGTTCCAAGACGGGCACCGGCGGCTCCGCGGGCGTGGCGTGGCTGGAGAAACGTGCCACCAAGAACGTCTTCCCCGAGCTGTGGACGGCGCGCAGCCATGTCTGACGCCTCGCTGCGGGAGAAGGCCGGGCGGCTCGACGCCGCCGACGGGCTCGCGAAGATCCGCGACCGGTTCACCCTCGACGAGACCGTCTATCTGGACGGCAACTCCCTGGGCGCCCTCCCCACCACGGTCGCGCCCCGGCTGCGGGACGTGATCGAGCGCGAATGGGGCAGTCTGCGCATCCGCTCCTGGGACGAGAGCGGCTGGTGGACCGCACCCGAACGGATCGGCGACCGCATCGGCGCGCTGATCGGCGCGGCCCCCGGCCAGGTCGTGGCCGGCGACTCCACCAGCGTCAACGTCTTCAAGGCGGTCGTGGCGGCCGTCCGGATGGCCGGGGAGGACCGCACCGAGATCCTCGTGGACGCAGCGACCTTCCCGACCGACGGCTACCTCGCCGAGTCCGCGGCCCGGATGACCAGCCGTACCGTCCGGCCCGTCGCGGCCGGGGCGATGGCGGACGCCATGGGCGACCGCACCGCCGTCGCGCTCGTCAACCACGTCGACTACCGCACCGGGCGGCTGCACGACCTGCCCGGTACGACGGCCGCCGCGCACGCCGCGGGCGCCCTGGTCGTCTGGGACCTGTGCCACAGCGCGGGCGCGCTGCCGGTCGGTCTCGACGCGCACGGGGTGGACCTCGCCGTCGGCTGCTCGTACAAGTACCTCAACGGCGGCCCCGGCGCGCCCGCGTACCTGTACGTCCGCCGTGATCTGCAGTCCCGTTTCGACTCGCCGCTGCCGGGCTGGAACTCGCACGCCGATCCCTTCGGCATGAGCTCCGACTACCTTCCCGCGGACGGCGCCGTCCGCGGCCGCGTCGGCACGCCCGACATCCTGTCGCTGCTCGCCCTCGACGCCGCGCTCGACGTCTGGGACGGCGTCGCCGTCGCCGACGTACGGGCCAAGAGCCTGGCGCTGACCGACTTCTTCCTCGACTGCGTCGAGCGGTACGTGCCGGCCGGCCGGGTCTCGTCGATCACGCCGGCCCCGCACGAACACCGTGGCAGCCAGGTCGCGCTGCGCTGCGACGACGCCGGCGAGGTCATGCGCCGGCTGACCGCCCGCGGTGTCGTGGGCGACTACCGGCGCCCCGACGTCCTGCGCTTCGGCTTCACCCCGCTCTACACGCGGTTCGCCGACGCGGAACGCGCCGCGCAGGTGCTCGCCGACGTGCTCCGCGAGGTCGACGAGGAGGCCGGTGCGAAGCCCGGCGCGGAGGTCGTGGAAGCTGGCGGCGAAGCCGGCGCGCCGTCCGGCCACGACGCCGGTGAAGGGAACCGATAACCGATGCCCGCCTCCACGCCCGAGCACGCCGCCCACCGCGCGCCGGCCCCGGCCGGCGCCGGCCCGGCGGACGCCGCCGCGAAGCGTGCGGAGGCGGAGGAGGCATCGGCCTTCGCGCACGCGGCCGTCCCCCCGGACGTGACCGCTGCCTACGGTGAACTGCCCGACCAGATCGCCGACTTCTACCGGCCGCGTAGCGCGCCCGGTGTCCCCGCGCCGCCCGCGCCGCTCGTCGTGGTGGTGCACGGCGGTGCCTGGCGCGCACGCTACGACCGCCGGCACATCTCGCCGTTCGCCGCGTACCTCGCCGGCCGCGGCTTCGCCGTGGCGTCGGTGGAATACCGCCGCGGCGGCGAGGAGCCGCCGTCCGGCGGCGACGGCAGCGCCTACCCGCGCGAGGAGACCCCGCCGGCGGGCCGTTGGCCGGACACGCTCGACGACATCGCCGCCGCCGTCGACGCCCTGCCCGCGCTCGCGGTGCGGGCGCTGGGCGCGGACACCGTGGACCCCCGGCGGGTCGTGCTCACCGGGCACAGCGCCGGCGGGCACCTGGCGCTGTGGGCCGCCGCCCGCAACGCCCTTCCGCTCGATTCCCCCTGGCATCGCCCCTCGCCTCCCCCGTTGCGCGGTGTCGTCGCCCTCGCGCCGATCGCGGACTTCGCGTCCGCGATCCGGCTGGGGGTGTGCTCCGACGCCGTCGTGCAGTTCCTCGGCGGACCCGAGCACGTCACGGCGCGGCTGCCCCACGCCGATCCCGCCGCGCTGCTGCCCACCGGTATCGCCACAACCATCGTGCAGGGGACCACTGACAATGAGGTTCCGCCGCAGGTCGCGAGGGCTTTCGCGGCAGCCGCGGCCCTGGCGGGCGAGGAGGTCACCGAGGCGGTGCTGGACGGCATCGGGCACTTCCCGCTGATCGACCCGGCTGCCGCCGCCTGCGCCGTCGTCGCCGAGGAGATAGCGCAACTCGCCTGGTAGCGGGCGGCGCCGGCGACCGTCCGTGCCGCCTTCCGGCGGAGCCGTGTAGTCCTTGAGACGGATGCCGGGAGATCGGCTCCGGTGTGGACGACGCGCCGCCGTGAGCTGCCTAGTGTGTGAGCGTGACCGACACCGACCAGACCACTTTGCGGACCGAGCTCCGGATAGCCCGGAGCGCCCTGAAGGGGCTGCGTGACGACCTGGTCACCGACGCCTTCGCCTTCCGCCCGCTGCCGCCCCGCTCCACCGACGGCCCGGTCGTACGCCGGCTCCCCGACCGGCTCCGCGACTCTGCGCGCCTGCTGCCGCACGCCTGTCTGGCCGCCTTCGCCTGCTTCCTCATGCTGGTGGGCTTCGAGTTCGAGAGCGAGCGGGGCGGAGCGGCACTGGCCGCCGCGCTCCTCACCGGGATTCCGCTCCTCACCGTGCTGTTCCGCCCGGTCGGCGGCTGGTGGCTGTCCTTCGGAGCCGCCTTTCTCAGCGGCGCCGCGGCCGGCCAGTTCTCGGTGTGGCCGTGGTCGGCCACCGGATTCGTCTCGCACCTGGTGGTGATGGCCGTCGTCGCGGGCCGCACCCGGCCCCGGGTCGCGGCGGAGATGTGGCTGCTGACGGTGCTTCTCGGCGCCGGGTTCGCGTTCACGACGCCAGGCCGGGAGTCGGACACCTTCGCCATGGCGTTCGTGTCGTTCCTCGTCCTGCTCACCGTGGTGCTGATCAGGGGCTGGCGCGAGACGCAGGCGAAGGTCGTCGAGCAGGTCGCGGTCACCCAGGTGGAGCGCTCGCGCCGCACCGTCCTGGAGGAGCGCACGACGATCGCCCGCGAACTGCACGATGTCGTCGCGCACCACATGTCCGTCATCGCGATCCAGGCCGAGGCCGCGCCCTACCGCGTCGACGACCCGCCGGCCGAACTGACCCGCAGCTTCGCGATCATCCGGGAGAACGCGGTGGCCGCCCTCACCGAGCTGCGCCGCGTCCTGGGCGTCGTGCGGGCCGACAACCCCGAGGCGTTCGCCGACGGTGCCCCCGAGGCCCCGCAGCCCACCCTCGCCAACCTCGACTCCCTGCTGGCCAACGTCAGGGACACGGGCGCGGACGTCGACAAGGTGGTGACCGGCGCCGTCCGGACGCTTCCGCAGGGCGTGGAGCTCTCCGCGTACCGGATCGTCCAGGAGGGGCTCAGCAACGCGCTGCGGCACGCTCCGGGCGCCGCCACCCGCGTCGAGATCGGCTACGTCCTCGGCGGCCTCGGCCTGCGCGTGGTCAACGGCCCGGCCACCGGGGAGGTCAGGCCGTCCCACGGCGCCGGTCACGGGGTGCTGGGCATGCGGGAGCGGGTGTCGATGCTGGGCGGCGAGATGACGGCGGAACCCACCGCCGAAGGCGGCTACGAGGTGACGGCCTTCATCCCGGTGGCCGCCGAGCCGAAGCCGGAGCCGAAACCGGAAGGGGACCCCGGAGCGAAGCGGGAACCCGAACCGGACCCGCAACGGAAGCCCTGGCCCATGGTCAAGTCCACCGGGGACCCCGCATGACGATCCGGGTGCTGATCGTCGACGACCAGATGATGGTCCGGGAGGGCTTCTCGGTCCTGCTCAACGCGCAGCAGGACATCGAGGTCGTGGGGGAGGCGGTGGACGGCCGGGAGGCCATCGCCCAGGTGGCCGCGCTCCGTCCCGACGTCGTCCTCATGGACATCCGGATGCCCGAGGTCAACGGGCTGGAGGCGACCCGCGAGATCGTCGCGGCCGACGCTGACGCCAAGGTCCTCGTGCTGACCACCTTCGATCTGGACGAGTACGTCTACCAGGCGCTCCGCGCCGGAGCCAGCGGCTTCCTGCTCAAGGACGCCTCGGCGCGGCAGCTGGGCGACGCCGTACGGATCGTTGCGGCCGGTGAGGCGCTGCTCGCCCCGGCCGTCACCAAGCGGCTGATCGCCGAGTTCTCCCGGCTCGGTACGCCCAGGCCGCCGGCCCAGGACCGGGTCGGCGATCTGACCGAGCGCGAGACGGAGGTCCTCGTGCTGGTCGCCCAGGGCCTGTCGAACGCCGAGATCGCCTCGCACCTCGTCGTCGCCGAGTCCACCGTCAAGACCCACGTCAGCCGGGTCCTGGTGAAGCTCGGGCTCCGGGACCGCACCCAGGCGGCGGTCTTCGCCTACGAGGCCCGTCTGGTGACCCCGGGAGGCTGACCGGCCGGAACGGACGCCTCCGGGGGCCACAGGCCCGCAGAAGGCGTTCCAGGCGCCCTCTGGACGCACCGAAGGCCCCGCCCGGTGAGGGGCGGGGCCTTCGGCAGGTGGTTCGGTCAGCGGCTGCGCTTGGCGAGCCGCTCCACGTCGAGCAGGATCACCGCGCGCGCCTCCAGACGGAGCCAGCCACGGCCGGCGAAGTCGGCGAGCGCCTTGTTGACGGTCTCGCGCGAGGCGCCGACGAGCTGCGCCAGCTCCTCCTGCGTGAGGTCGTGCACCACGTGGATGCCCTCTTCGGACTGCACGCCGAACCGGCGCGACAGGTCGAGGAGCGCCTTGGCCACCCGGCCGGGCACGTCCGAGAAGACCAGGTCCGACATGACGTCGTTGGTACGCCGCAGCCGTCGCGCGACAGCGCGCAGCAGCGCGGTCGCGACCTCGGGCCGGGCGTTCAGCCAGGGCTGCAGGTCGCCGTGGCCCAGGGCCAGGAGCTTGAGCTCCGTCAGTGCCGTGGCCGTGGCGGTCCGGGGGCCGGGGTCGAAGAGCGACAGCTCGCCGATCAGCTCGCCGGGGCCGATGACGGCGAGCATGTTCTCGCGGCCGTCGGGGGAGGTGCGGTGCAGCTTCACCTTGCCCTCGGTGACGACGTAGAGCCGGTCCCCGGGGTCTCCCTCGTGGAACAGCGCGTCGCCACGCGCGAGCGTGACCTCGGTCATCGAGGCGCGCAGTTCAGCGGCCTGCTCATCGTCGAGCGCCGCAAAAAGCGCCGCGCGCCGCAGAACGTCGTCCACGAGCTCTCTCCTTGTCGACATCGCCGGATGATCCCCGTGATGCCCGCTGGCAAAACAGTGCGATCAATCACAAGTCTGTCTTATGTATCGCCGTGCACGTGCCCCGGGGGTCCGATTGGGGGTCGGTTCCTTGTGGTCAAGGGCAGATGTCAGTGCCGAGCCTTAGGCTGGCCGGGTGTCTGATACGCCGAGTTCGCAGAAGAAACGGCAGGGTGGGACGGCCAAGCGGGTGACCCGGACCCCTGATTCCGCTGTGAGCGAACAAGCTTCGCTCAAGCCCGCCAAAAAACCGGAATCACGCATCGCCCTGGTCCGCCGGGCGCGGCGGATCAACCGTGAGCTCGCCGAGCTCTACCCGTACGCCCATCCGGAACTCGACTTCGAGAACCCGTTCCAGCTCCTCGTCGCGACGGTCCTGTCCGCGCAGACCACCGACCTGCGCGTGAACCAGACGACCCCCGCCCTCTTCGCCGCCTACCCGACACCGGAGGATCTGGCGGCGGCCGAACCGGAGCGGCTCGAGGAGCTGATCCGGCCGACCGGCTTCTTCCGCGCCAAGGCCAAGTCGCTGCTGGGCCTGTCGACGGCGCTGCGCGACCGGTTCGACGGCGAGGTGCCGGGCCGGCTGGAGGACCTGGTCACGCTGCCGGGAGTGGGCCGCAAGACGGCGAACGTCGTCCTGGGGAACGCGTTCGGAGTCCCCGGGATCACCGTCGACACCCACTTCGGCCGGTTGTCCCGCCGCTTCGGCTGGACCACCTCCGAGGATCCGGAGAAGGTCGAGCAGGAGGTCGGCTCGCTCTTCCCGAAGAGCGAGTGGACGATGCTCTCGCACCGGGTGGTCTTCCACGGCCGCCGTACCTGCCACTCCCGCAAGCCGGCTTGCGGCGCCTGCCCGATCGCCCCGCTCTGCCCGTCGTACGGTGAGGGCGAGACCGACCCGGAGAAGGCGAAGAAGCTTCTGAAGTACGAGCTGGGCGGTGCCCCCGGCCAGCGCCTGCAGCCACCGCCCGACTATCCGGGCGACCCGGCTCCGGCGCTGGGCGCCACGGCGGCCACCGCGGCCATGACGCAGGGGAGCGAATGACGACGACACGTGGCGGCGAGGCGGCCGTATCGACCCAGGGGCTGCCCCAGTGGCTGCAGCCGGTGGCCCGCGCGGCGGGCGATGTGCTCCCCGAGCAGCTCAGCCGGTTTCTGCCGCCCGAGTCCGGCCGGGGCCGGCAGTCCGCCGTACTGATCCTTTTCGGTGAGGGCGAGCACGGCCGCGACCTGCTGCTGATGGAGCGCGCGACGTCGCTGCGGTCGCACGCGGGCCAGCCGTCGTTCCCCGGCGGCGCCCTCGACCCCGAGGACGGCGATCCCGAGGGCGACGGCCCGCTGCGCGCGGCCCTGCGCGAGGCGGAGGAGGAGACCGGCCTGGACCCGTCGGGCGTGCAGATCTTCGGCGTGCTGCCGCGGCTCTACATCCCGGTCAGTGAGTTCGTCGTCACACCCGTGCTCGGCTGGTGGCGCACTCCCAGCCCGGTCGGCGCGGTGGACCAGGCCGAGACCGCCCGGGTCTTCCGGGTCCCCGTCGCGGATCTCGCCGACCCCGCCAATCGGGCGACGATGACCCATCCCAGCGGTTTCCGCGGCCCGGCGTTCCTCGTCGAGGGTGCGGTGGTGTGGGGATTCACAGCCGGTCTGATCGACAAGATTCTGCACTTCGCGGGCTGGGAGCAGCCCTGGGACCGGGGCAGGACGGTGCCGCTCTCATAGAACGGCATGAGACCGTGTGCTCGTGCTGTGTCTTCCTGGGGGGCAGCCCCGGGAAACCCGGCCGTTGCCCCGGTCGAGCTGGACCGTCCTCGCGAGGTCAACCTAGATGAACGTGCTGGACTTGTTGCTGTTGCTCGCGGCCGCGTGGTTCGCGGTCGTCGGCTACCGCCAGGGATTCGTCGTCGGCGTCATGTCGGTGATCGGGTTCCTGGGCGGCGGCCTGGCAGCGGTCTACCTGCTGCCCATGATCTGGGACAAGGTCACCGACGACTCCTCGCCGGGGTCCGTGGCGGTGGTGATCGCCGTGGTCGTGGTGATCGTCTGCGCCTCGGTCGGCCAGGCGTTCACCACCCATCTGGGCAACAAGCTGCGCACCCAGATCACGTGGTCACCGGCCCGCGCGCTGGACGCGGGCGGCGGCGCGCTGGTCAACGTCGCCGCGATGCTGCTCGTCGCCTGGCTGATCGGCTCCGCGCTGGCCACCACGGCGCTGCCGACCATAGGCCGTGAGGTGCGCTCCTCGAAGGTCCTGCTCGGCGTCTCCCGGGTCATCCCGCAGCAGGCCGACAACTGGTTCACCGACTTCAGCTCCACGCTCGCGCAGAACGGCCTCCCGCAGGTCTTCAGCCCGTTCGGCAGCGAACCGATCACCTCGGTGCCCGCGCCCGACCCCAGGCTCGCGAGCAGCGCGGTCGTCAACGACGCCCGCCGGAGCATCGTGAAGGTCGTCGGGACCGCGCCCAGCTGCGGCAAGGTGCTGGAGGGCACCGGCTTCGTCTTCGCCAGGGACCGGGTGATGACCAACGCGCACGTCGTCGGCGGGGTCAGCGAGCCCACCGTCCAGATCGGCGGCGAGGGGCGGCTCTACGACGCCCGCGTCGTCCTCTACGACTGGCAGCGCGACATCGCCGTCCTGGAGGTGCCGTCCCTCAACGCACCCGTGCTGAACTTCACCGCGGGCGACGCGCACAGCCGCGACGACGCGATCGTGGCGGGCTTCCCGGAGAACGGCGGCTTCGACGTCCGTGCGGCCCGGGTACGCGGCCGCATCCAGGCGAACGGCCCGGACATCTACCACCGGGGCACCGTGCACCGCGACGTCTACTCGCTGTTCACGAAGGTGCGCCAGGGCAACTCCGGCGGCCCGCTGCTGACCCCGGACGGCAGGGTGGCAGGCGTCATCTTCGCCAAGTCCCTCGACGACGCCGACACCGGCTACGCACTGACCGCGGACGAGATCCGCGACGACATCACCGCGGGCCGCACGGCGGACCGCCAGGTCGACAGCCAGGGCTGCGCGCTCTAGAGGTCTTCGCAAGGTCCCGGCGGGCCGTTCGGGATCGGCCGAACGGCCCCTGAGGCCCTGTCCGGGTCCCTGAGGCCCTGTCCGGCGCTTAGTCGCTACGGGGGTGCCGCAGGCGCGCGCCCACCCAGCGGGCGCGCCGCCGGAGAATGCGGGGAATACCGATCTGATGCTCCCCCTCGGGGAGTACGGCCACAGGCGTCGCGCGGTTGACAGCTGCGACGAGATTGCGGCGGGTGCGTGATACATCACGGTAGTCGTGCGTCCAACCCATACCGAGCTACGTGCCCGCGCCCCAAGGTCGGTAATCGTGCGGCGGTCGGCCAATTGGCGTATGCGTCCGGCATTTGGCTGATCGTCAGACAGTCGTACCGGACTGTCCACCCGTCTGACGTCCCGTCCGGCGGCCGATCCTTCAGGGTGACTAGCGGTCCGGCTCGGGGTCCTTCAGCCAGTTGATCAGCTCGGTCGAGAACGCGACCGGGTCCTCCTCGTGCGGGAAGTGCCCCAGCCCGTCGAAGAGCCGCCAGCGGTACGGCGCCTCCACGTACTCACCGCTGCCTGCCGCGCTGCGGGTGCGCATCGCGGAGTCCAGCGAGCCGTGCAGATGCAGGGTCGGGACCCGCACCGGACGCTTCATGCGCCGGTTGAACTGGATGCCGTCGGGGCGGGCCATCGAGCGGACCATCCAGCGGTACGGCTCGACGGCGCAGTGCGCCGTCGAGGGGATCTGCATCGCCTGCCGGTAGACGTCGACCGTCTCCTCGTCCGGCAGCAGCGGTCCCGACCAGTCCCGGATCAGCCGTCCGACCATCGCGGAGTCGTCCGCGATCAGCTGCCGCTCCGGCAGCCACGGCCGCTGGAAGCCCCAGATGTAGGAGCCGGCCGCGCTCTGCTTCATGTCGGTGAGCATCGCCGTGCGCCAGCGCCGGGGGTGCGGCATCGAGCACACCGCCAGCCGGCGCACCAGCTTCGGGCGCATCACCGCCGCGGTCCAGGCGAGGTAGCCGCCGATGTCATGGCCGACCAGCGCGGCGTCCGGCTCGCCGAGCGAGCGGATCACCCCGGTCACGTCCAGCGCCAGGTTCGCGGGGTCGTAGCCGCGCGGCGTACGGTCGCTGCCGCCGACCCCGCGCAGGTCCATCGCGACCGCGCGGAAACCCGCGTCGGCGAGCGCCGTCAGCTGGTGCCGCCAGCTCCACCAGAACTGCGGGAAGCCGTGCAGCAGCAGCACCAGCGGGCCGTCGCCGGCCTCGGCGATGTGGAAGCGCGCGCCGTTCGCGGCGACATCCCGGTGAGTCCAGGGTCCGTCGAGCCGTGCAACCGAGGAATTACCAGCGACCGTCATGAAGCTGAGCGTGTCACACCTTGAGGTCGTCCGTGGTCCTGGACTCCAGGGGGCGCGGATGCGGCTTGACGCTCTGGAGTACGGCTGCCGTCTGCTTGGCCGAGGCGATGCTGCGCTCCGGCTTCTTCACCTTCTTGAACTTCGCCCGCGCGAACACCCCGAGGATCAGGGCGATCAGCACGTACGCGCCGCCGACGATCAGGAACGACCAGGCCAGACCCAGCCCGAGGGCGTGGATGCCGTAGGCCGCCGCCATGCTGAACATCGGCAGGGCGAAGAACGCCAGGGTGACGGCGCCCACGATCGCGCCGCTGCCGAGGCCGACCCGCTTGACGTCCTCACGCAGTTCCGCTTTGGCGAGGGCGATCTCGTCATGCACCAGGGCGGACATCTCCGCCGTGGCGGAGGCGAACAGCTGTCCGAGACTGCGGCTCGCGCCCTCGGCCTGCTCCACTGCGCTCATCGCATCCTCCGTCGGTATCCGTCATGCCCGGCTACCAGGTGGTAGGGACTGTTACCCACAGATCATGCCTCAGTCCCCGTCACCCGCGCCTCTGACCCGGGCCAGTTCGGCGAGCCTGCGGTGCTCGACGGCCTTCCGTTCGAGGATCTCGGCCATCCGCAGGTGGTACTCCGGCTTGTCCTGCTCGTAGATGTCCGGGATGCCGTCCCCGTCCTCGTCGCGCTCCTCCTCCTCGCACATCGCGCGGTACTTGTTGTTGCGGAGCTTGAGCAGGATGCCCGCGATGACGGCCGCGATCAGGGACCCGATCAGGACGGCCGCCTTCACCTCGTCGGCCAGCACCGGGTCCTCGTCGAAGGCGAGTTCGCCGATCAGCAGCGACACGGTGAAACCGATCCCGGCCAGTGAGGCGACGGCGAGCACATCGGGCCAGCGGAGCTCCGGGTTGAGCTCCGCCCGGGTGAACCGGGCCGCGAGCCACGTGCCGCCGAACACGCCCAGGGTCTTGCCGGCCACCAGGCCGAGCACCACGCCGAGCGTCTCGGGCTGGGAGAAGACATCGGTGAGCGCGCTGCCGGAGACGGCGACACCCGCCGAGAAGAGGGCGAACAGCGGCACCGCCAGGCCGGCGGAGACGGGGCGCACCAGGTGCTCGACGTGCTCGCCCGGAGAGTGCTCCTCGCCCTCCCGGCGGGTACAGCGCAGCATCAGGCCCATGGCGACGCCCGCGATCGTGGCGTGCACGCCGCTGTTGTACATCAGCCCCCAGATGACCAGGGCGAGCGGCAGGTAGATGTACCAGCCGCGCACTTCCTTGCGGAGCAACAGCCAGAAGACCAGCAGGCCCAGCACAGCGCAGCCGAGGGCCACGAAGTTGATCGACGAGGTGAAGAAGACCGCGATGATCAGGATCGCGAAGAGGTCGTCGACGACGGCGAGCGTCAGCAGGAAGGCGCGCAGCGCGGACGGCAGCGAGGTGCCGATGACCGCGAGCACGGCCAGCGCGAAGGCGATGTCGGTGGCGGTCGGGACCGCCCAGCCGTCGAGCGCGCCGCCGCCGACGGTGTTGACCACCACGTAGACGAGCGCGGGTACGGCCATGCCGCAGACGGCGGCGATGACCGGGAGCGCCGCGGCGGACGGCGTCCGCAGCTCACCGGCGACCAGCTCGCGCTTGAGCTCGATCCCGGCGACGAAGAAGAAGACGGCGAGCAGCCCGTCGGCCGCCCAGTGCTGCACCGACAGGTCCAGCCCCAGGGAGGACGGGCCGAAGTGGAATTCCCTGACCGTCTCGTAGGTGTGGTGCGCCGGGGTGTTGGCCCAGATCAGCGCGGCGACGGCGGCGATGAGCAACAGGATGCCGCCCACGGTCTCGGCGCGCAGCGCGTCGGCGACGAAGGTCCGCTCGGGGAGGGACAGCCGGCCGAGGAGGACGGAACGGCGGGTGGGCGCGGTCGCGGGCTGGTCGGTCGCGGGTCGCTCGGTCACAGGTCGAAGACCTCCGGTCGGTCGGTCATCCACTGGACATGGCTGACTCCGTTGCCGACCAGACTTCCCGGCGCACCTTGTGTACTGACGCGTTCCTGACGCGGGGACCAGCTTATCGGGTCACGCGCTGTGCCGTCCGGCGATCGTCATATTACGGACATAAGGGGCTCTCGGCCTGCTGCCGGGAGCCCCTTGTCGGCCGTCCGGACCCTCTCAGGCCCTGCGGTCAGTCCTCGCTGGTCGCGCCCGGCAGGTTGGTCTGGATCAGATCCATCACCGAGGAGTCCGTCAGCGTGGTGACGTCACCGAGCTCGCGGTTCTCCGCGACGTCGCGGAGCAGCCGGCGCATGATCTTGCCGGAACGGGTCTTCGGCAGCTCGCTGACGATCAGGATGCGCTTGGGCTTCGCGATCGGGCCCAGCGTCTTCCCGACGTGGTCGCGCAGCTCGGCGACGAGCGTGTCGGAGTCCGAGGCGGTGCCGCGCAGGATGACGAACGCGACGATGGCCTGGCCGGTGGTCGCGTCGGTCGCGCCGACGACCGCCGACTCGGCGACCTTCGGGTGCGAGACGAGCGCCGACTCGACCTCGGTGGTCGAGATGTTGTGGCCCGACACCAGCATCACGTCGTCCACCCGGCCGAGCAGCCAGATGTCGCCGTCCTCGTCCTTCTTGGCGCCGTCACCCGCGAAGTAGCGGCCCTCGAACCGCGACCAGTAGGTGTCGATGTAGCGCTGGTCGTCGCCCCAGATGGTGCGGAGCATCGACGGCCACGGCTCGGTCAGCACCAGGTACCCGCCGGAGCCGTTCGGCACCTCGCGCGCCTCGTCGTCCACGACGGTGGCGGCGATGCCCGGCAGGGCGCGCTGCGCGGAGCCCGGCTTGGTGGTGGTGGCGCCCGGCAGCGGGCTGATCATCATCGCGCCGGTCTCGGTCTGCCACCACGTGTCCACGATCGGGCAGCGGTTGCCGCCGATGTGCTCGCGGTACCACATCCACGCCTCGGGGTTGATCGGCTCGCCGACGCTGCCCAGCACCCGCAGCGAGGACAGGTCGAACTTCGCGGGGATGTCGTCGCCCCACTTCATGAACGTCCGGATCGCGGTGGGCGCGGTGTAGAGGATCGTCACGCCGTACTTCTGGACGACCTCCCAGAAGCGGCCCTGGTGCGGGGTGTCCGGGGTGCCCTCGTAGATCACCTGGGTGGCGCCGTTGGAGAGCGGCCCGTAGACGATGTACGAGTGGCCGGTCACCCAGCCGATGTCGGCCGTGCACCAGTAGACATCGGTCTCCGGCTTGAGGTCGAAGACGGCGTGGTGGGTGTAGGAGGTCTGGGTGAGGTAGCCGCCCGAGGTGTGCAGGATGCCCTTCGGCTTCCCCGTCGTGCCGCTCGTGTAGAGGATGAAGAGCGGGTGCTCGGCGTCGAACGCCTGCGGCGTGTGCTCGGCGGACTGCCGCGTGACGATGTCGTGCCACCAGACGTCACGGCCCTCGGTGAACGCTGTCTCCTGGCCGGTACGGCGGACCACCAGGACATGCTCGACCTGCGGACACTTGGCGACCGCCTCGTCGATGGCGGGCTTGAGCGCCGACGGCTTGCCGCGCCGGTAGCCGCCGTCGGAGGTGATGACGAGCTTGGCGTCGGCGTCCTGGATGCGGGACGCGACGGCGTCGGCCGAGAAGCCGCCGAAGACCACGGAGTGGGCGGCGCCGATCCGGGCGCAGGCCAGCATCGCGACCACGGCCTCGGGGATCATCGGGAGGTAGACCGCGACCCGGTCGCCGGCCTCGACGCCCAGCTCGGTGAGCGCGTTGGCGGCCCGGCTGACCTCGTCCTTGAGCTCGGCGTAGGTGAGCGAGCGGCTGTCGCCGGGCTCGCCCTCGAAGTGGATGGCGACCCGGTCGCCGTTGCCCGCCTCGACATGGCGGTCGACGCAGTTGTAGGCCACGTTGAGCTTGCCGTCGGCGAACCACTTGGCGAACGGCGGGTTCGACCAGTCCAGCGTCTCGGTCGGCTCGGTGTCCCAGCTCAGCCGGCGCGCCTGCTCGGCCCAGAAGGCCGGGCGGTCGGACTCGGCCTGTGCGTACGCATCCGCGGTGACGTTGGCGGATGCGGCCAGCTCGGCCGGCGGAGCGAAACGCCGCTCCTCCTTCAACAGATTGGCCAGGCTCTCGTTGCTGCTCACGCCAACTCCTTGTCAGACTGTCCCAGATGTCCCGGCCATAGCTCATCAGGCCGCGGGCGCGATGACAAGAGTCGCAGGATAATTGGTTTAGACCTGTAGCGTGAGCGGCCCCGTTCGGGGCCGCGCGGCGTGTCGCTCCGCCGCCCGGCCCCGGCCGGTGTCAGACCGCGTCCAGCACCTCCGGATGCACTGCCGAGAACGCCCCCGTGGCGTGGTCCAGGACGTACGCCTGGGCCTCGGCGACATGGAAGTACATGCCCTGGAGCTGGAGCTTCCCCTCCGCGTAGCGGCGGGCCACGCACGGGTGGTCCAGCAGGTGCTCCAGCTGTTGGACCACGTTGGCCAGGCTCAGCCGCTCCAGATCGTCGGCCGGCTCCCGGTCCGTCATCCCGGGACCGCCCCGCGCCAGCCGCTCCAGGCTCGGCCGGCCGTGTCGCAGCCAGCGGGCCAGCGGGGTCTGCGCGCCGGGCGCGTGGTCGCTGCCGAGCAGCGCCTGCATGGCGCCGCAGCCGGAGTGCCCGCAGACCGTGATGCTGCCGACCTTCAGTACGTCCACCGCGTACTCGACGGCCGCGGCCACCGAGTCGCAGGAGTTGTCCGAGCCGGGCGGCGGCATCAGATTCCCGACATTGCGGACGGTGAAGAGGTCACCGGGCCCGCTGGAGGTGATCATGCTGGTCACCAGCCGGGAATCGGCGCAGGTGAGGAAGAGCTGGGTGGGCCGCTGGCCCTCCCGCGCCAGCCGCGCCAGCTCGTCGCGCACCAGGGGTGCGGTGTTGCGCTGGAAGTTGCTGACGCCCCCGAGCAGCTGGTTGCCGGCCGGTGCGGTGACGGTGGCGGCGCTCGGCCGGGTGCAGTGGTGGTTGCGCCACGGCGTCCAGGGCCGGCAGGCGTGCGTGCTCGCCGGTTCGCTGACGGTCCCTCCGTTGCGGTCCCCGAGCATGGCCCAGCCGCCGCGGGCACGGTGCCGGTCGCACCACGACTGCAGCGCTTCGTACGCCGCGTGGTCCATGAACGAGCCGTCCAGCTCCACGACGGCGTGCGCTCCGTCCGGCACTTGGGCGAAGGCCCGGGTGAGCCGGGGCACCGCGAGGAACGTCAACTGCCCGCGGGCCCGCACCCGGTAGCCACCCGCCTCCTCGGAGACCGTGATACGGGTGCGGGTGAGTCGGCGCAGCGCGGTGAACGCCGCGACCGCGATCCCGGCCACCACGCCCTCCAGTACGCCGAGCAGCAGCACGCCGCCGATGGTGGTGACGTACACCGGGAACTCCTGGTGCCGCCGTACGTTTTTGATGTGCGCGAAGCTGACCATCTTCACGCCGACGAGCAGGACCAGGACGGCGAGGGCGGCGAGCGGGATCAGATCCAGCACGCCGGCCAGCAGGCTCGCGCACAGCACCACCCACACCCCGTGCAGGACGGTGGACCAGCGCGTCACGGCTCCGGCCCGGATGTTCGCCGAGCCGCGCATCGCGCCGCCGGCCACCGGCAGACCGCCGAGCAGCCCGGAGACCACGTTCGACGCGCCCTGGCCGAGCAGTTCACGGTCGAGCCGCGCGGGTCTGGCCTGCCGGTCCGGGTACTCGGACTGCATCTTGTCGAGCGCGACCGCGGACAGCAGCGATTCCATGCTCGCGACGAGGGTGACGGTGACGACCGCGGCGAGCAGGCCGAGCACCGGGCCCTCCGGCAGCCGGGGCAGCACCGGAGCGTTCCACGACGGCAGATCGACGCGCGGCACGGTCAGCGCGAGACCAGCGGCCGTGGCGGCGGCGACCGCCGCCAGCGCCGCCGGGACCGCCCGCAGCGCGCGCACGGCTCTGTTTCTGACGTTCTTTCCGGGCAGCCGGGGCCAGCCGACGAGGACGACGGCGGTGAGCGCGCCGATCCCCAGGGTGGCCGGGCTGGTGGCCGCCAACTGGCGTGGCAGCGCACCGAGGTTGGCCAGGGCGGAGCCCTGGGCGGTGCCGCCGAGGATGACGTGCAACTGCCCGACGGCGATGGACACGCCGATCCCGGCGAGCATGCCGTGCACGATGGCGGGGCTGACGACGAGCGCGGCCCGCGCCACCCGCAGGGCGCCGAGGGCGACCTGGGAGAGGCCGGCGAGCACGGTGATGGCGCAGGTGGTGCGCCATCCGTAGCGCTGTACGAGTTCGGCGGTGACGACCACGAGGCTGGTGGCAGCCCCGCTGACCTGCAACGGGGCCCCGCCGAGCAGCCCGGCGACGATACCGCCGACGGCTGCGGCGACAAGGCCGGACTGGAGGGGCGCACCGGTGGCGAGGGCGATACCGAGCGACAGCGGCACGGCGATCAGAAAGACAGTGATCGAGGCGGACAGATCGGACCTGTGAGGCGTCTGCATGGTTCCCGTCTCCTTCAGGGCGGCGGGACGTGGTAGCCGTACGTAACTGTATGGCTACTCTCAAGCGTCGGTAAAAGGAGAGTAATGCGGATATACGGTTCGGTGAAGTCCGTAGATCCACTCGGGCGGAGATTTGCTCCTATCGGGTGAATCGGGGAGTGGTTTGGCCGGTCGTGACGGCCAAATCGCGGGAGCATGTCAGCTTTTGCTCTCGAATCCCTGCTCTCCCCTTTGGATCGAGGTTCGTATGCATTCCATGCGGAAGACCACGGCCCTGGCGGCTGTAACCGCGTTGGCATTCGGCGCGGTGGGTTGTTCGAGCGGTTCCAGCGGTTCCAGCGGTTCCAGTTCGGGAGGGTCCGGGCAGAGCAGCCGACAGCACGACGGTCCTGCCGCGGCCGTGCAGAAACAACCGGCGCGGGTGATGAAGCTGATCGGCGACGGCTCCACCGCCGAGACCGGGGCGCAGCCCAACCAGCCCAAGTTCGAGCGGCTCGCGCCGGGCGAGAAGCCCCCGCAGTTCGTCGTCTTCTCCTGGGACGGCGCGGGAGAGGACAGCCAGAAGCTGTTCTCGCACTTCCGCGAGGTCGGCAAGGAGAACAACGCGGCCATGACGTACTTCCTCAGCGGCGTCTACCTGCTGCCCGGGGACCGCAAGGAGGTCTACGCGCCGCCGCGGCACTCGCGCGGTGCCTCCGACATCGGCTTCACCGACCGCCCGGAGATGACCGACACGCTGCAGCAGATCCGGCTGGCGTGGCAGGACGGCAGCGAGATCGGCACCCACTTCAACGGCCACTTCTGCGGCCCGAACGGCGGGGTCGGCACCTGGTCGTCCGAGGAGTGGAAGAGCGAGATCGAGCAGGCCGAGGGCTTCGTCAAGAACTGGAAGACGAACAGCGGGCTCACCCAGCTCGCCCCGCTGCCGTTCGACTACAGCAAGGAGCTGGTCGGCGGCCGCGCCCCCTGTCTGGAGGGCCAGCGGAACCTGATCCCGGCCGCCAAGGCGATGGGCTTCCGCTACGACGCCAGCTCGGTCGGCGGGCGGCAGGTCTGGCCCTCGCAGATCGACGGCGTCTGGGACTTCCCGCTCCAGGACATCCCGGTCCCCGGCCGCGCCTTCGAGACGCTGTCCATGGACTACAACTTCCTGGCCAACCAGTCCGGCACCACCAAGGGCGACCCGTCGATGCGCGACTACTGGGGCCGGCAGATGGAGAACGGCCTGGCCGCCGCCTTCGACCGCGCCTACACGGGCAACCGGGCGCCGATGTTCGTCGGCAACCACTTCGAGTCGTGGAACGGCGGCGTCTACATGAAGGCCGTCGAGTCCACCATCAAGTCGGTGTGCAACAAGGACGGCGTGCGGTGCGTGTCGTTCAAGCAGATGGCGGACTGGATGGACGCGCAGGACCCGGCGGTGCTGCAGAAGCTGCGCACGCTGGACGTCGGGCAGGCGCCGAAGGAGGGCTGGCCGGCCCTCCTCGCGGCACCTGCGGCCCCTGGCGCGCCTGCGGCATCGGCGGGCGCCGCCGGACCCGGGTCGAGGGTCAGCTAGGCGACAGCGCGCCGGCGGCGGTCATCGCCCCGGCCTCGCCGAGTACGAAGACGGGGTCGACCTGGGATGCCAGGTCGGCGCCCGTCTTGGCGTTGCCCCAGCTCTCCGCGTTCTTCAGATGGAAGTGCACCATCTGGCGGGTGTAGCGGTCCCAGTCGCGTGCGTCGTACGAGGCGTCGGCCGTCTCGTGCATCGTCCGCAGCGCGCGGCGGTTGATCTCCTCCAGCAGCTCGAAGCTCGGCGGACGACCCTTCTCCATCGCGCGCACCCAGTCGGAGTGGCCGACGGTGGCCAGCAGGTCGTCACCCGTCTCGTCGCGCAGGAACGCCAGGTCGTCGGGGCCCTGCACCTTGTTGCCGATGACGCGCAGCGCGACGCCGAAGTCGCGGGCGTACTCCTTGTACTGACGGTAGACGGCGACGCCCTTGCGGGTCGGCTCGGCGACCAGGAACGTCATGTCGAACCGGGTGAACATCCCGGAGGCGAACGAGTCGCTGCCGGCCGTCATGTCCACCACGACGTACTCGTCGCGCCCGTCGGTCAGATGGTTCAGGCACAGTTCCACCGCTCCGACCTTGGAGTGGTAGCAGGCGACGCCGAGGTCGGACTCGTTGAACGGGCCGGTGGCCATCAGCTGCACATGGGCGCCATCGTCCAGGGGGACGGTGCGGGCGCACGCGGCGTAGACCGGGTTCTCCTCGACCACCCGCAGCAGGCGGGAGCCGCTGCCCGGCGGAGTCGTCTTGATCATGGTCTCGACGGAGGCGATCCGCGGGTTGGTGCCCCGCAGGTACTCCTTGATCTCCGGCAGGTGGGCGCCCATCGCGGGGAACGCGGCGGCCTCCGCCTCGTCCAGGCCGAGGGCCGGGCCGAGGTGCTGGTTGATGTCCGCGTCAACGGCGACGACGGGCACGCGGGCGTCCGCGAGGTGGCGGATGAACAGGGAGGACAGCGTGGTCTTGCCGCTGCCGCCCTTTCCAACGAAAGCGATCTTCATGTTCGCCAAGAGTAGTCGGACATCTACGGGCGGTGACGGTTTGGAGTGGGGAAGGCCACTCGATCGGGGTTCATTGGTGCGGTTCGCTGTGCGTAGGGTCGTACTCATGGGTACGAACGCTGATCCGCTCGCCATCCTCGGTTCCCTGCCCGGCGTGTCCGACGCGGTGGACTCCGTGCGGCAGTCCGTGGACAAGGTCTACGGGCACCGGGTGATGCGCCGCCGGTCCGAAGAGGTGACGTCCGAGGCGGCGCTGCGCGGAGCGCGCGGTTCCGCCGCACTGGCCGGCGCCGACTGGCCGCTGGAGGAGATGCGGCGGCGCAGCGACTTCTCCGCGGACGCCGAGGCCCGCACGGTGGGTGCGGCGCTGCGGCTGACCGCCGAGGCCGGGCAGATGCTCAGCGTCTGGCGCCAGTCGCCGGTGCAGGCGCTGGCGCGGCTGCACCTGGTGGCGGCGGGCGGCGCGGCTCCTGACGACACGGTCGGCCGGCCGCGGCTGGCCGGTGAACCGGTCGACGAGCCGCTCGTGGAGCTCTCGCTCCCGGAGTCGGGAGAGGTGGCCGCCCGGCTCGACGGGCTGGTCGGACTGCTGCGCGCGGGGAGCGAGGCGCCCGCGCTCGTCGTCGGCGCGGTGGTGCACGGCGAACTGCTCTCGCTGCGGCCCTTCGGCTCGTTCAACGGGCCGGTCGCGCGGGCCGCGGAGCGCATCGTGCTGGTCGGCAGCGGACTCGATCCCAAGTCGATCTGTCCGGCCGAGGTGGGCCACGCCGAACTCGGGCGGGCCGACTACCTCAAGGCCCTGGAGGGTTACGCGTCCGGGACGCCGGAGGGCATGGCCGCGTGGATCGGGCACTGCGGGAAGGCGCTGGAACTCGGGGTGCGCGAGAGCGTCGCGGTGTGCGAGGCGCTGCAGCGCGGCGCGGCCTGAGACCGGAGCCCGGAAAGGGTTGCGCCGGAAAGGGTTGCGGCGGCACCCAGGGGGTGCCGCCGCTGACATGTCCGTCGCGTTACCATGCGTGCTCGATTTTTGCCGATCAGGTCGGGACTTTGCCCGTCACCTGGTGCGGCTGGCCCGGTTAGCGGGTCGGCTGCGCGTGGGTGCCCGACTTCCATGCTGGGTCCGTGTGGCCAGATACTCTGCGGTCTTCCTCTCGGAACGTCCGTGGTCTCGCGGGCCTCTGAGTCCTTTCTACCGCCGCCACGGCCGAAGCGGAACCCCTGAGCGCACTTCTTTACTTTTGCCTTCAATCAGGACAAAAGTGACGGTCGGCGGCGACGGGCCGCGTACCAGACCAGTCCGGCGGTGGCGGCGGCCGCTCCGACTGCCGCGGCGGCGAGCACCGGGCGCGGCGGCATCGACAGCGACGGGATCCGCTGGTTGAGCCGGACCGGCCGGTTGAAGGTGAGGATCGGCCACTCCTTGCCGGTCGCCTCCCGGCGCAGCCCGCGGTCCGGATTCACCGCGTACGGGTGGCCGACGACCTCCAGCATGGGGATGTCGGTCACCGAATCGCTGTACGCGAACGACCGTTCCAGGTCGTATCCCTCGGTCTCGGCGAGCCCGAGGATGGCCTCGGCCTTGGCGGGGCCGTAGACGTAGTGCTCGATCTCGCCGGTGTAGCAGCCGTCCTTGGCGACCATCTGGGTGGCGATCACATGGTCGGCGCCGAGCATCCGGCCGATGGGCTCGACGACCTCGGCTCCCGAGGCGCTCACGATCACCACGTCCCGGCCGGCGGCGTGGTGCTCCTCGATGAGGGATGCGGCCTCGTCGTAGATGATCGGGTCGATGAGGTCGTGGAGGGTCTCGGCCACGATCTCCCTGACCTGCTGCACGTTCCAGCCGCGGCACAGCTCGGAGAGGTACTTGCGCATCCCCTCCATCTGGTCGTGGTCGGCGCCGCCCACGAGATACACGAACTGGGCGTAGGCGGTGCGCAGCACGGCCCGTCGATTGATCAGGCCGCCCTGGTAGAAGGATCTGCTGAAGGCGAGGGTGCTCGACTTGGCGATCACGGTCTTGTCGAGGTCGAAGAATGCTGCGGTGCGCGGGGACAGGTGGTTTTCCACGAGCACGAGCATAAGCAACCACCATTCGGCGTAAGCTCAGGCGCGTGGGTTTGCCTGAGAAGGCTGTCGGGTACACCATGGAAGTCACGGATCGTTCGCGACCGTGCTAACCCGGTCTGGCTCCTCCCCCCCCGAGTCGGACTGTGGGGACGACCCCCGCTCTCCCCCCCGGCGGGGGTCGTCGCATGTCCGGATGTCTTTTCGGACCGACGTCCCGGTAGCTCTCCTTCCTTTTATGCGGTAGCTCCGCCTCCTCTTGCGCTGCCTGTATCGGGTACGACGTGTCACGTTCCGTAATCGTTGCGCCTTGGCGGCGAACTCACCCGTTCGAGTGGCGGAGTTATCCACAACCGCTGAGTTATCCACCGGAACCGACCAAGATCATCTGAGACCCCGGAACGGCCGGACTCTGTTCGCAGGCGATGCACCACCGTGCTCGCGGGACGAACGAGGGGGACAGGGCCGTGGCTGAATCCATCACACCCGACCGGAGGCCGGCAGCAGCGGACGAGCCGGTCGGACCGCTGATCGTCACTCAGGACGAGGCGCTGCTCGACGATTTGCTGCGGCTGTGCGCGGCGGCCGGCGCCGAACCCGAAGTGGCCTTCGGGGCTCCGCCACGTGCGGGCAGCTGGGAATCCGCGCCGCTGGTCCTCGTCGGCTCCGACGACACCACCCGGCTCCGCGGCGCCGTCCGGCGAAAGGGCGTGCTGCTCGTCGGCCGGGATCTGGACGACCAGGACGTGTGGCGCAGAGCCGTCGACATCGGCGCCGATCATGTGCTCTTCCTGCCGGATGCCGAGACATGGCTGGTGGACCGGATCGCCGATGTGGCCGAGGGAGTCGCCGAACCCGCCCTGACCATCGGCGTGGTGGGCGGCCGCGGCGGCGCCGGGGCCAGCACTCTGGCCTGCGCCCTCGCGGTCACCGCGGCCCGCGACGGCCGCCGCGCGATGCTCATCGACGGCGACCCGCTCGGCGGCGGCCTCGACATCCTGCTCGGCGCTGAGCGCGCCGGGGGACTGCGCTGGCCCGACCTCGCCGACTCGCGGGGGCGCGTCAACAGCGGTGCGCTGGAGGAGTCGCTGCCGCGGCTGGACGCGCTGAGCGTCCTCAGCTGGGACCGCAGCGACTCGGTGGTCATCCCGCCGCAGGCCATGCGGTCCGTGCTGGGTGCCGCGCGGCGCCGGGGCGGAGTCGTCGTCGTGGACCTGCCCCGCCGGGTCGACGACGCGGTCGCGGAATCCCTGGCCCAGATCGACGTCGGACTCCTCGTCGTCCCGGCCGAGTTGCGGGCGGTGGCCGCGGCTACCCGGGTCGCCTCGGCGGTCAGCATGGTCCTCAAGGACCTGCGGGTGGTTGCCCGCGGGCCGTTCGCTTCGGGGCTCGGGGACGAGGAGATCGCCAAACTCATCGGTCTGCCGCTGGCCGGTGAACTGGCGTCGGAACCGGACCTGCTGGATGCGCGGGACGGCGGGCGGCCGCCCGGCGCGAGCGGACGCGGGCCGCTGGCCCGCTTCTGCTCCGCCTTCCTGTCCCAGGCCCTGCCCAGCGGCGGGAGCGTGCCGGTATGAGCGCCGACCGCGCGGAACCGAGGGCGGCGCTCCTGGACGCCGTCAGACTGCGCCTCGCGGAGTACAGCGGGGACCCGACACCCAGCAGGGTCGCCGCCGCGCTGCGCGCCGAAGGGCGGCTGCTGGGCGACACCGAAGTGCTCGGCGTCGTCACCGCGCTCCGCTCCGAAATGGTCGGCGCGGGGCCGCTGGAACCCCTCCTCGCGGATCCGGACGTCACCGATGTTCTCGTCAACGGGCCGGACGAGGTGTGGGTCGACCGCGGGCACGGCCTGGTGCGCAGCGACGTCGGCTTCGCCGATGCCGCCGCGGTGCGCAGGCTCGCCCAGCGGCTCGCGACCACCGCCGGGCGGCGGCTGGACGACGCGCGGCCGTGGGTCGACGCCCGGCTGCCGGACGGCACCCGGCTGCATGCCGTGCTGCCGCCCGTCGTCGTCGGGTCGCCGTGTCTGTCGCTGCGGGTGGTGCGGGCCCGTGCCTTCGCCCTGGACGAGCTCATCGCCGCCGGCACCATGGACGCCGAGACCGCCCGGCTGCTGCGGGCCGTCCTCGACGCCCGGCTCTCCTTCATGATCAGCGGCGGCACCGGCACGGGGAAGACCACACTGCTCAGCTGCCTGTTGGGCCTGGTCGAACCGGATCTGCGCATCGTCCTCGCCGAGGACTCCGCGGAACTGCGGCCCGACCACCCGCACGTCGTACGCCTGGAGACCCGGCCGGCCAACCAGGAGGGTGCCGGTCTGGTGGAGCTCCGGGACCTGGTGCGCCAGGCCCTGCGGATGCGCCCGGACCGCCTGGTGGTCGGCGAGGTCCGCGGACCGGAGGTCACCGAGCTGCTCGCCGCGCTCAACACCGGGCACGAGGGAGGTTGCGGCACGATCCACGCGAACGCGGCCGGCGACGTGCCGGCCCGGCTGGAGGCGCTCGGCTCGACCGCCGGTCTCGACCGGGCCGCCCTGCACAGCCAGTTGGCGGCCGCGCTGTCCGTCGTCGTCCATCTGGCAAGGGACCGTTCGGGGCTGCGCCGGGTCGCCGAGGTCCATGTACTGGAACGCCGCGCCGACGGGATGGTCGTCACCGTCCCGGCCGTGATGCGCGGCGCTCACGGTGCCGGGGAGCGGGGGCCGGGCTGGGACCGGCTGGCGGGCCTGTGCGAGCGGGGTGCGTCATGAGGCCCGGGTCGGCGCTGGTGACGCTGTGGGCGGCGGTGCTCTGCGCGGGGACCGCCGGGTGGCTGATGTGCGGCAGGGACTCCGTGCTGCGCCGGGCCCGGCTGATGCTCGTCGGCAGTCAGCGGCCGGCCACCGTGTGGGCTTGGGGGCCCGGCATGTGGCGCGGGCCGGTTGCCTGCGGGCAGGCGCTGCTCGCACCGCTGCGGGAGCGGCTGGGATGGCGGCTCGGAGGGGAACTGCTCTGCCTGCCCGCCGGACTGCTGCTCGCGCTGCTGGCGCATTCGGTGCTGCCCGCGCTGGCCGGGGCCGCCGCTGTGCCATTGGTCGGCCGCCAACTGCGGGAGCGGGCACGGCGGGTGGTAGCGGAGATGCGGGTGACCGCGGTGGGCACCCTCTGCGGGACGGTCGCCGGTGATCTGCGGGCGGGAAGCCCGCCGCACACGGCACTGGCGGGCGCGATCGAGGACGACGGCTGGCCGGACGCCCCCGAGCTGGTGGACGCCGCGCGGCTGCTGCTGGCCGCCGCCCGGTTCGGCGGAGATGTGCCGGAAGCTTTGCGGGCCGCCGCGCGCCAGGAGGGCGCCGAGGGGCTGGCGGCCGTCGCCGCCTGCTGGCAGGTCGCCGTCGACGGCGGCGCGGGGCTTGCCGCGGGCCTCGACCGGATCGCCGCCGCGCTGCGCGCCGAACGTGATCAACGCGACGACCTGCGAGCCCAGTTGGCCGGTCCTCGCTCGACCGCGCTGATGCTGGCCCTGCTCCCGCTGTTCGGAGTGGTGCTGGGCGCGGGACTGGGAGCGGATCCGGTGGGGACGCTGCTGGGCACCCCGACAGGGCTGGCCTGCCTGCTGGCGGGCGGCCTGCTGGAGTGGGCGGGACTCGCCTGGACCGGACGCATCGTGCGGTCCGCCGAGGAGTCCTGGTGAGCGGCGACCGCGTCCACAGCCTGGGGACAGCCGTCTCGGTCGGCGCCGCGGTCCTGTGTGTCGCGGTGACGGTGATCGAGGCCCGGCGGGAACGCGCCGCGCTCGGCAGGCTCCGCCTGCTGTTCGGGGTGCGGGTCGCCAAAAACCCTGGAACCGCGTGGCGGACCAGGGGGCTCGCGCTGCGGACCTGGGGTCCGGTGGCAGCGGTGGCGCTCGGCGCGGCCGTGTTCGTCGGAGGGATCCCCGGTTGCGTGACGGGTCTGCTCGCCGCGTACGGGATACGGCGCTGGCAGCGCCGGGTACGGACGGCCGGCAGCCATGACCGTGACGTGAGTGCCGGGCGTCAACTGCCGCTCTGCGCCGACCTGATGGCGGCCTGCCTCGCGGCGGGCGCCCGGCCGGGCGAGGCGGCCGAAGCGGTCGGCCGCTCACTGGGCGGGCCGATGGGAGACGGGCTCATACGGGTGGCGGCCGAGCTCCGGCTGGGCGGTGATCCCGAGCAGTGCTGGGAACGGTTCGGCCGGCTGCCCGCGGTCAGGGGGCTCGCCCGCTGCCTGGCCCGCGCCTCGCACAGCGGAGTGGCACCGGTCGACGAGGCGGCACGACTCGCCGCCGACTACCGCGCTGCACGCGGCCGTTCGGCACTCGCCCGGGCCCGGCGCGCGGGAGTGCTCGCCACGGCTCCGCTCGGACTCTGCTTTCTGCCGGCCTTCCTGCTCGTCGGGGTGGTTCCGGTGGTGATGGGGCTGGCGGCGGGGATCCTCGCGGGCGGCTCCGGCTAGCGCCAGGGCCGGCCCGATCGTGGCATACGAACGTCATGCAACACATACCGATACAAGGGGGAACGTCATGGTGGTCCGGATGCTTCGCGCGACGGCCCGGCGGCTTCGGTCGGCCACGGATGCGGGAATGACCACGGCGGAGTACGCCGTCGGCACACTGGCGGCCTGTGGATTCGCCGCCGTGCTCTACAAGATCGTGACCAGCGGTGCGGTGAAATCGGCGCTCAGCGGTCTGATCGAGAGGGCACTCGATGTGTCCTTCTGAGAGCCCCCCGGAAGGGTCGTCGGAGTCGCCTTCGGAACCGCCCCCGAAACCGCCCACCCGGCGGCCGTCAGTGAGGGCGTGCCGGGGCGAGCGGGGGTTCGTCACGGCGGAGGCCGCGGTCGCGCTACCGGTCATGGTGCTCTTCACCGCGGGGCTGCTGAGCGGGCTGATGGCCGTGGCGGCACAGATCCAGTGCGTGGACGCGGCGCGGGCGGGTGCGCGGGCCGCGGCCCGTTCCGAGCCGGAGGCCGCCGCGCTGGCGGCGGCCCGCGCCGCCGCTCCGCGGGGGGCCGCGGTGTCGCTGACCCGGGAGGGTGAGCTGGTCAGGGTGCGGGTCACCGCCCGGGTGCCGGTGCTGGAGGTCGCGCTGCACGCGGAAGCGGCGGCGCTCGCCGAGGACACCGTCCGATGAGCGGCGGTTGGCGCGGGGACCGGGGCTCGGCGACGGTCTGGGCCGCGCTGCTGATGGGCGTGCTGTGTCTGGCGTTCGGCGCGGCCCTGGCCATGGGCCAAGCGGTCGCCGCCCGCCATCGGGCGGGCGGCGCGGCGGACCTGGCGGCGCTGGCCGCGGC
>NZ_JAAGLX010000046.1:0-65448 GCF_010548325.1 Streptomyces sp. SID13666
CCGCACGTTCGGTGCCGGCGACCCCGGGCTCGCCGCTTCCGGCCCAGCCCGTCGCGGGCGTGCCACCGGCGGGCGTTCCGGCCGCGGGAGCGCCCTGGCCTGCCTGGCCGTTCGTACCGTCGGTGCCCGGGGGTGTCGCCGCGCCGCGCGCCGGAGCCTTGGCGCCCGTGCCGCTGCCGGCCGCGCCGCCCGTACCCCGGGCTGGCTTCGCGGGCATCGGCATGACGGTCGTCTCGGACTCGCGAGCCCCGTCCTTCGCCGCGGCGGCCGCCGCACGGCCCGCGGCCGCGATGGCGGCCGAGCCCAGCGGCACCTCGAGGACGTACGCGCTGCCCTGGCCCGGCACTTCGTGCGTCTGCAGGACGCCGCCGTGCCGTTCGACGATGCCGCGGGCGATCGGCAGGTGCACCGCGTTGCCGCCGGCGTGCGGGCCCCGCACGTCGATCCTTATGACGTCGCCGCGCTGGGCCGCCGCCACCACGATCGTCGAGTCGCCGCCGCCGGTGATGACGGTGGCGTTGCCCGCCGCGTCCACACCCGCGACGTCCGCGATCAGGTGCGCGAGCGCCTGGGACATCCGCTCGCCGTCGATCGCCGCCTCGATCGGCGGCGCGTGCACGGCGTACTGCGCGCGCCCCGGGCCGATCAGCTCGATGGCGCCCTCGACGGCCGCCGCGACGACCTTGTCGAGCCCGACGGGCTCGCGCCGCAGCCGGTCCTCGCCGCGGTCGAGGCGCTGGAAGGCCAGCACGTTGTCGATCAGGGTGGTGATGCGGGCGTAGCCGGCCACCAGGTGGTGCAGGATCTGGTTCGCCTCGGGCCACAACTGCCCGGCGGGGTCGGCGGCCAGGCCGGACAGCTCACCGCGCAGCTCGGCCAGCGGGCCGCGCAGCGCCTCGTCCAGCACGGCCTGCAGCTGCTCGCCGCGGGCGACGGCGGCGTCGAACGCGGTCCGGTCGGTGAACGTCATGACCGCGCCGACCAGCTGCTCGCCGTCCCGTACGGGAGCGGTCGTGAGGTCGACGGGCACCGCGCGGCCGTCCTTGCGCCACAGCACCTGGCCGCGGACCCGGTGCTTGCGGCCGGACCGCAGCGTGTCGGCGAGCGGGGTCTCCTCGTACGGCAGCGGTGTGCCGTCGGCGCGCGTGTGGTGCGCGAGCGGGTGCAGTTCCTGGCCGCCGAGGTCGGTCGCCCGGTAGCCGAGGATCTGCGCGGCGGACGGATTGACGAGGACGACCTTGCCCTCGGTGTCGACGCCGACGACGCCCTCGGCCGCGGCGCGCAGGATCATCTCCGTCTGGCGCTGCTGGCGGGCGAGTTCCGCCTCGGTGTCCATCGTGCCGCTGAGGTCCCGCACGACCAGCATCAGCAGCTCGTCACCGGTGTAGCTCTGCGGCTCGTCGTACGGGGTGCGGCCGTCCTCGAGGTTGGCGCTGGTCACCTCGACGGGGAACTCCGAGCCGTCGGTGCGCCGCGCGACCATCCGGGTCGGCTTGGTGCGGCCGTTGTCGTCGCCGGTGTCCTGCGCGCTGCGCATCGATCCGGGGATCCGCTTGGAGTCGAACGCGGGCAGCAGGTCGAACAGGCCCCGCCCGACCAACGCCGTCCCCGGTGACTCGAAGGTCTCGATCGCTATGGCATTGGCGTTGACGACCGTGCCGTTGCCGTTGACCAGCAAGAGTGCGTCAGGGAGGGCGTCGAGTATTGAGGCGAGGCGAGCAGCGCCTCTGGATGGCCTGCTGCTCACGAGACGCGTCCTCCCTGTTACCGCACTTACCGCACTTCCTGCGGTGGCCCCGCGCAACCCGCGCGATCGGCTCTCACCGGCGGCCCATCTTGCCGCTGACCCCATGGCATGTCACTAGAGCGAGTGTACGTGCAGCGGTTGGCCGAGCGGCCGCGGATGCCCATGTACCCCTGTGGGATTCGGTGTTCGAGCGTGTGCGGTGCGAGATCGTCCCTGGTGTGGCGTGCGTCACGCACCCCCGGTGGCGGCGGGCAGAACCGGTGCCATCCGGTTCCACCGGGCGACCTCGCAGCCGTTGGCCCGGCTGTACTTCTCCGTGACGGCCGCTCCGTGCCAGGTCCCTGTGACCTGCGCGGTCTGCGATCCGCCGTAGATCATCGAGCACATCTGCCCGGCCGGAACGGGACCCACGGGACCGCCCAGCCGCTCCAGCTGATCGCAGGAGTCCGCCACGGACCTGGCCGGCCCGATCGGAGCGGGCAGCGTGGAGGGGGCGGGAAGGGGAGCGGGGAGCGTGGAAGGGGCGAGGGGCTCCGGTGCGGCCACCGGTCCGCCGGAGGTCGCGGGCCTGGCCGACGTGTCCTGGTCGGGTCCGCAGTCCAACCTGGTCGTGGTGACCTTCCCCGTTCCGTCGTCGACGGTGACGGTCAGCTGGTTGTTCTCCGGGGGAGACGGGGGCGCGAGAAGTGCGGAAGCGGCGGGTGCGAAGGGCGTCGCGCCGGCGTCGGTCGCCAGGAGCAGCGGCAGCCCGGCGGCGAGCACGACACCGAGGACGGCGGCGAGCGGCAGCCGCGCTCCGGGCCGGCGGCGGGCCGCGGGACGGGGCACGAGGTGGGGCACGGGGCGGGAGAGGGGACGGTCGAGGGGGCCGGGGCCGTTGAGTCGCATGCCCCAGTCCCTACCGTCCCGCGCGCCGCTTTCCCCGCAACCCACCCGAACGTGGGCGAGCCACCGCTGGAGGGCGCGCATCCTCTTTGCCCTGCACGCCGACGGGCTTGTACCCTGGTCTGCGATTGGTGACAGCCTGCCGGGCTGTGCCATCATCTGCACACGCCCTCGCTCGCGCGGGTGTGTCTGGAGGCTTCGCCTAGTCTGGTCTATGGCGCCGCACTGCTAATGCGGTTTGGGACTTCAATCCCATCCGGGGTTCAAATCCCCGAGCCTCCGCTCGTTTCCGGAGCCCCGGTCGTCCCAGGACGACCGGGGCTCCGTTGCGTGTCCCGGGCTCCTGAAGTCCCTCGCCGGTACCTCGTCAGAAGCTGTTTTTGCAGCTCAGGTGGGGTGCGGGCAATGGATTTCACCTGAAGCCGCAGGTCATGTAATGTTGTTCCCGCAACGCCAACCGGTGAGAAAACGCCGGAAAGCACAAGCACTCGTAGCTCAACGGATAGAGCATCTGACTACGGATCAGAAGGTTGCAGGTTCGAATCCTGCCGAGTGCACTCAGGCCAGGGCCCCCGAGGAGATCGTCTGAGGGGGTCCTGGTTTGCTTTTCGGAGCAATCCGGAAAAACCGCGTCGAGCGGGACTGGTAGTTGAGGGTCCCGCGGATGGCGTAGTGTTCGGTTCAACGGCGCGGGGTGGAGCAGCTCGGTAGCTCGCTGGGCTCATAACCCAGAGGTCGCAGGTTCAAATCCTGTCCCCGCTACTACGACCAGAGGCCCGACACGAAAGTGTCGGGCCTCTGGTGTTTCCCGTCCTGTGTTCCGTCCCCTGGGTCTGTCGTGGGCAGGCGCTAGTGTCGGCCGGATGGTGGCGATGACTGCGCGGGGCCTGAAGGCGGCGTGTCTGGCGATGCCGGGCGCCGAGGAGGAGTTCCCGTTTCCGCGGAACCCGGATCTGTCGGTGTTCAAGGTGGCCGGGAAGATCTTCGCGTTGAGCGTGCTGGAGGCCGAACCGCTCAAGGTGAGCCTCAAATGCGATCCGGAGATCGCCGAACAGCTGCGGGCGGAGTACCCGGCGGTCATTCCCGGCTACCACCTCAACAAGCGGCACTGGAACACCGTGACGGTCGACGGGTCGCTGCCGGTCCGGATGGTGCGGGAGATGATCGAGGACTCCTACGACCTGGTGGTGGCGTCGCTGCCGCGCGCCGTCCGGCTCACCTACGACTCGCGCTGAACCGGCACCGTCCCGACCACCGTCCCACCCACCAGAAGGCCCACCGGACCGCTCACCGGCCCGGCTACCAGCCCGCCTCGACGTAGAGCGTCAGTTGGCGGACCTCGCCCGCGCCGCACAGCCGCAGCACGCGGGCATGGGTGGCCGGGCAGTGGACGGCGAGCCTGGCGGTGGGGGGCAGGCCCGCGGCGAGCCGGATGAGGGTGGTGGCGCAGTGGGCGTCGATGAACGACAGCGCCGTCAGGTCGACGAGGCGCGGCGGCGGGCCCGGCCCGCCCAGCGACCGGCGCAGCTCCGTGTCGAACTGCTCGCGGGTGGCGAGGTCGGCGTTCCCCGCGAGGTGCAGGATGGTGCCGGTCCTGGTGATGTGCAGGGCGTCGAGGGACTGCAGGACCTCGGTGGGGTGGGAGGCGCCGACCCGGCACATCAGCTCGGGCGGGAACAGCCGGCGGTCGTACTCGCAGATCGCGGTGAAGCCGATGTCGGCGAAGAGCGGGGTGAGCCCCGTCTCGTAGTCGATGAGCTCCTCGTGGTCGACGCCGGGCTCCAGTGCCCAGGCCATGTCGCCGACGGCGCGCAGCCCGCTGAAGCCCATGACGTTCGCGTTCTCGGTGAAGTCGAGCCAGGTCGCGGCACGGCTCTCGGCGTCGAATCCGCGCTCCGGGTCGTAGCCGGGGGTCTCGTTGATGACGAGCAGCCGCTCGTCGCGCAGGGCCTGGGCGGCGGGGACGCCGTGGTCGGCGAGGCGGGCGGCCGCCTTCCCCGGGGTGGTGCCGGGGTCGACGAAGAGGATCACCCGCTCACCGCGGAGCAGGCCGGCCTCGGTGAAGGCGGCCCGGACCGCCCAGCGGGCCCGGTGGCTGTCGAAGCACAGACAGGCGTGATCTCCGGAGGCCATGCGGTCGACGGAGACGGTGTAAGGGACGGCGCCACTGTCCATGCGGCGAACGTACCTCCGTTTGTCGCGGGGTGGAGGTGCGGCGATCGGTTTCGTACGAAGACGACATGATGCGTTTGCGTAAGTGCTGACAACTGCCGTTATTTGTCGCGAATATGACGATTGATCACATAGTGGACAAACAAGGGCAGTTGATCAACTCAGCAATCCCGCAACATCGGTTGATCAACACCACCGAAGACTCCGTCAGTTGTGGAGCGCGGTGCGCCGAACGCCGTCCGGGTCAGGCCAACACCTCGGCCAGGCGCCGCCATTCGGCACGCGGCAGCACGGATCGGTCCTGGCCGGTGACGATTTGCAGGGCCACATGGTCAGCACCGGCCGCGTGGAAGGACTCGATCCGCCGCCGGATGCGGTCCTCGTCGCCCCAGGCGAAGACGGTGTCGATCAGCCGGTCGCTGCCGCCACCGGTGAAGTCCGGCTCCTCGAAGCCGAGTCGGAGGAAACTGTTGGTGTAGTTCGGCATCGCCAGATAGACGGCGAGATACCCGCGCGCGATCTCGCGGGCGACGGCCGGGTCCGTCTCCAGCACGACCTTCAACTCGGGTGCCAGCAAGGGGCCGTAGCCCAGCAGCGAGCGGGCCTGTTCGGTGTGTTCCGGCGTGACGAGATACGGGTGCGCGCCGCCCGCCCGGTCGCGGGACAGCTCCAGCATCTTCGGGCCCAGCGCGGCCAGCACGCGCCGCCCGGCCGGCACCGGCGCGGGCGCGGCGTCCAGCGCGTCCAGATAGGCCACCATCGCCGAGTACGGGCGCCGGTAGCGGTCGGCGATCTGTGCGTGGCTCACCCCGAGGCCGAGCAGGAAACGGTCCGGGTGGGCGGCCTCCACCGCCGCCGTGCTCGCGGCGACCGCGGCCGCCTCGTGCTCCCAGATGCTGAGGATCCCGGTGGCGACCGCGATCCGCGGTGTCGCGTCGAGCACCCGGGCCGCGTGCTCGACGGAGCTGCTGCCGCCCAGCCAGATCGCACCGAAGCCCAGTTCGTCCAGCTCGGCCGCCGCCTCGGCGATCTCGCCGCGCAGCGCCGGATCGTCCGAGCGCAGCCCGGCGTTCCAGATGCCGTAGCGGCCGACGGACTCCCTGGCGGCCGTGCCGCCGCCGCTGTCGTTGCTCCCCATGTTCCCGGCTCCCTGGTTCTCGGTGCGTGCAGGTGGCAACCCGGTGATCGACTCCCGTATTCCGGCCCCCGGCGGACCCCCGCCCAACCCTCACAGGCCCCACCGGCCGTTTCTCAGGAGATTCACAGGTAGCCGAAAGAATGCTCTCAGGGCCCCCTCCCAGGCTGGTCCCATGCCTTCCTTCCCCGCTGCGGCCTCCGCCGACCTGTCCCGTCCCGACGGGTCCCCGGTGCGTGTCCTCGTCGTCGACGACGAGGCCGCTCTCTCCGACCTGCTGTCCATGGCCCTGCGCTACGAGGGCTGGGAGGTCCGTACCGCGGCCGACGGCGCCGGCGCGCTGCGCGCCGCCCGTGACGCCCGGCCCGACGCCGTCGTCCTCGACGTGATGCTGCCCGACATGGACGGCCTGGAGGTGCTCGCCCGGCTGCGCCGCGACGCCCCTGATGTGCCGGTGCTCTTCCTCACCGCCAAGGACGCCGTCGAGGACCGGATCGCCGGACTGACGGCGGGCGGCGACGACTACGTGACGAAGCCGTTCAGCCTGGAGGAGGTCGTCGCCCGGCTGCGCGGGCTGATGCGCCGCTCGGGCGCCGCCGCGGCACGGAGCGAATCCATGCTGGTCGTCGGTGATCTCGTACTGAACGAGGACAGCCACGAGGTGTACCGCGGCGACGACTCGATCCACCTCACCGCCACCGAGTTCGAGCTGCTGCGCTTCCTGATGCGCAACCCGCGCCGGGTGCTCAGCAAGGCGCAGATCCTCGACCGGGTCTGGTCCTACGACTTCGGCGGCCAGGCCAACGTGGTGGAGCTCTACATCTCCTACCTGCGGCGGAAGATCGACGCGGGACGTGCCCCGATGATCCACACCCGGCGGGGGGCGGGGTATCTGATCAAGCCGGGCGAGACGGCGTGAAGGCCCCGCGCCGGCGGCACTGGTCGCTGCCCAGCCGCCCGTGGTCGCTCCGGCGCCGGCTCGTCGTGTCGTCCGTCGCGCTGGTCGCCGTCGTGTGCGCGGTGATCGGCACGGTCACCGCGATCGCCCTGCACACCTATCTGTACGGGCAGCTCGACACCCAGCTCGCCGCCGTCGCGCACCGCGCCGAGGGCCCGCCGCCCGGTTCGAATCCGTTGCCGCACCTGCGGTCCGGCAACGAGCTGGGGTTCGTCATCGGCGGCGGCCAGCCGCTCGGCACGATCGGCGCCAAGGTCAGCGACGGGAAGATCACCGACAGCGCGCTCAGCGCTCAGACGGAGAACAGCGAGGCCGGGCCGCAGGTGACGCCCGAGAGCCTCGACGCCGCGCAGACCGCGGCGCTGGGCAGCCTGCCGCTGGACGGCGCCGCGCACAGCATCGACGTCCCCGGCCTGGGTACCTACCGCATGCAGTCGGTCACGACGCAGAACGGCACGTACCTCGTCGGCATCCGGGCCTCCGGCGCGCAGGACACCCTCAACACCCTCGTCTGGGTGGAGGTGTGCGTGACCGCCGCCGGTCTCGCGGCGGCCGGGCTGATCGGCACCGCCCTGATCCGTATCTCCCTCCAGCCGCTGCGCCGGGTCGCCGCGACCGCCTCCCGGGTGTCGGAACTGACGCTGCACCGGGGCGAGGTGGCGCTCCACGAGCGGGTGCCGGAGGCGGACACCGATCCGCGCACCGAGGTGGGGCAGGTCGGCGCGTCCCTCAACCGGCTGCTCGGGCACGTCGGTTCCGCGCTGCACTCCCGGCAGGAGAGCGAGATGCGGGTCCGCCGCTTCGTCGCCGACGCCAGCCATGAACTGCGGACGCCGCTCGCCTCGATCCGCGGCTACGCGGAGCTGACCCGGCGCGGCCGGGAGGACGTCGGCCCCGACACCCGGCACGCGCTGGGCCGTATCGAGTCCGAGGCCGGACGGATGACGTCGCTGGTCGAGGATCTGCTGATGCTCGCCCGGCTGGACGCGGGGCGGCCGCTGAGCCTCGCCGGGACGGATCTGTCACCGCTCGTCGTGGACGCGGTCAGCGACGCGCGGGCGGCCGGGCCCGACCACGTGTGGCGGCTGGACCTGCCCGACGAGCCGGCCACCGTGCACGGAGACGCCGACCGGCTGCAGCAGGTGCTGGCGAACCTGCTGGGCAACGCCCGCACCCACACCCCGCCGGGCACGACCGTGACCGCGCGCGTCACCGGTGACCGGCACCACGGGGTGCTGCTCCAGGTGGTGGACGACGGGCCGGGCATCCCGCCCGACCTCACGCCGTACATCTTCGAACGGTTCGCACGCGGTGACGCGTCACGCGCCAGGGGTGCCGGATCGGGCTCCACGGGCCTGGGGCTGGCGATCGTGTACGCGGTCGTCGCGGCGCACGGCGGCCGCGTGTGGGTCGAGAGCGCCCCCGGCCGCACCGCGTTCACCGTCCAACTCCCGTCATCTGTACGCCAGATGACGGCACACGACGTGCGGACGGACGAACGGCCGGACGCGCGGCAGGACTCACAGCCGGGACTCAGGTTCACCACAAGGTCGTGACAGCGCGGCGGTGGAGCGTCGGGGTATGCGAACTCACCTCGGCACTCTGCCGTCCCGGCAGCACCTGCCGGTCGCACACAGCGACCCGGTGCTCGACGTCGTGATCCCCGTCCACAACGAGGAGAACGACCTGGAGCCCTGTGTCAGGCGGTTGCACGCGCACCTGGCAGGCACCTTCCCCTACCCCTTCCGGATCACCATCGCGGACAACGCGAGCACCGACCTCACGGAGGCCGTCGCGAAGAGCCTCGCGACGGAGATCCCCGAGGTCGAGTCCTTCCGGCTCGACCGGAAGGGGCGCGGGCGGGCCCTGCGGGCCGTCTGGACGGAGTCCGAGGCGCCGGTGCTCGCCTACATGGATGTCGATCTGTCGACGGACCTGAACGCGCTGCTGCCGCTGGTCGCCCCGCTGATCTCCGGCCACTCAGACCTGGCGATCGGCTCCCGGCTGGCCCGCAGCTCCCGCGTCGTGCGCGGCGCCAAGCGCGAGTTCATCTCCCGCACCTACAACCTGATCCTGCGCGGCTCGCTCGCCGCCCGCTTCTCCGACGCGCAGTGCGGCTTCAAGGCGATCCGCAAGGACGTCGCCGAGCGGCTGCTGCCGATGGTCGAGGACACCGGCTGGTTCTTCGACACCGAGATGCTGGTGCTCGCGGAGCGCGCCGGACTGCGGATCCACGAGGTGCCGGTCGACTGGGTCGACGACCCCGACAGCACCGTGGACATCGTCCGCACGGCCGCCGACGACCTCAAAGGGGTCTGGCGCGTGGGCCGGGCGCTCGCCACCGGGGCGCTCGCGCTCGACCGGCTGCGCCGGCCGTTCGGCGACGATCCGCGCGACCGCGAACTGGGCGGTGTGCCACCGGGCCTCGCCCGCCAGCTGGTCGGCTTCTGCGTCGTCGGGGCGCTGAGCACCCTGGTCTATCTGGTGCTGTACTCGGGCTTCCGGCTCGGGCTCGGCTCACAGCCCGCCAACGCGGCGGCGCTGCTGGTCTCCGCGATCGGCAACACCGCCGCCAACCGCCGGCTCACCTTCGGCGTCCGCGGCCGGGCGCAGGCCGTCCGCCATCAGGCGCAGGGCCTGGTCGTCTTCGCGATCGGCCTCGCCCTGACCAGCGGCTCGCTGGCCGCCCTGCAGACGGCGAACACCCGTCCTTCGCACGGCACGGAGCTCGCCGTCCTCATCGCCGCCAACCTCGCGGCGACGGTGCTGCGCTTCCTGCTCTTCCGCGCCTGGGTCTTCCCGTCCGGAGCGGCCCCGTCCGACGCCACCCCCACCCCCACTCCCACCCCCACCCCCACCTCCACCTACGACTACGACTCCGACCCGAGGAGCGCACGATGACCGCGCCGTACAGCACCCCGGCCGGCCTCCCGGCCGGTCCGCCGCCGGAGCCCGCCGACCTGCCCGGTCCGGTGACCCGGACCCCGGTGCCCGAGCACGCCCCGCCGCCCGGCGGGCACCGGGCGGCCGCACCGTCCGATCCGTCCGCCCCGTCCGGCCCCCGCGGCTTCGCGGCGCGCGTCTGGCGGGGACGGGCCGAGGACGCCCGCTGGGTGCGTCCCGCGTTCCTGGCGCTGCTGGCGGTGACCGCCGCGCTGTACCTGTGGGACCTGAGCGCCTCCGGATACGCCAACTCCTTCTACTCCGCTGCCGTCCAGGCGGGCAGCGAGAGCTGGAAGGCGCTCTTCTTCGGCTCGTCCGACGCGGCGAACTCGATCACCGTCGACAAGCCCCCGGCCTCGCTCTGGCCGATGGAGATCGCCGTCCGGATCTTCGGCCTCAACTCGTGGTCGATCCTGGTCCCCGAGGCGCTGATGGGCGTCGCGACGGTGGGCGTGCTCCACGCCGCCGTCCGCCGCCGCTTCGGCCCGGCCGCCGGACTGATCGCGGGCGCCGTCCTGGCGGTCACCCCGGTCGCCGCGCTGATGTTCCGCTTCAACAACCCGGACGCGATGCTCGCGCTCCTGATGACGGCCGCTGCCTACTGCGTGCTGCGCGCCCTCGAAGGCGCCCGGACGAAGTGGCTGGTCTGGGCCGGTGTCGCTTTCGGTCTCGCCTTCCTGACCAAGACGCTGCAGGCCTTCCTCATCCTTCCGCCGCTCGCGGTCGTCTACGCGGTCGTCGCGCCGACGGCCTTCCGCAGGCGCGTCGGCCAACTGGCCCTGGCAGGGCTCGCCCTGCTGGTCTCCGGCGGCTGGTGGGTGGCGATCGTCGAGCTGTGGCCCGCGTCGTCCCGCCCGTACATCGGCGGTTCGCAGGACAACAGCTTCCTGTCGCTGACCTTCGGCTACAACGGCTTCGGCCGGATCACCGGCAACGAGACGGGCAGCGTCGGCGGCGGGGGAGCGGGCGGCGGCCAGGGCGGTGGCCAGTGGGGAGCCACCGGCATCACCCGGCTCTTCGACGGTGACATGGGCGGTCAGATCGCCTGGCTGCTGCCGGCCGCGTTCGTCCTGCTCGCCGCGGGGCTGTGGCTGACCCGGCGGGCGCCGCGCACCGACGCCCGGCGCGCCGCGTTCCTCGTCTGGGGCGGCTCGCTGCTGATGACCTTCGGGGTCTTCAGCTTCATGTCGGGCATCTTCCACCAGTACTACAACATCGCCCTGGCGCCCTACATCGCCGCCCTCGTCGGCATGGGCGCGACGCTGCTCTGGGAGAAGCGCACGCACCTCGCGGCGGCGGCCACGCTCGCCGCGACGTCGGCGGGCACCGGGTACTGGGCGTACGTCCTGCTGGGCCGGGCGACCGACTGGCACCCGTGGCTGCGCTGGACGGTACTGGCGGGCGGGCTGCTGGCGGCGGCCGGACTGCTGCTCGCCGTACGGCTCGGCCGGCGGTTCGCGGCCGCCGTGGCGGGTCTCGGTATCGCGGCGGCGCTCGCGGCACCGTTCGCGTACACCCTGAACACCGTCGACACCGGTCACAGCGGCTCGATCGTGACGGCGGGCCCCGCCGTCCAGGGCGGCAGGGGCGGTCCCGGCGGGATGCGCGGCGGCGCTCCTGGCGGCATGCCGGGGCAGGCGGGCCAGAACGGCCAGCCCCTGCCCGGCGGCGGCCGGCAGCCGCCGACGGTTCCGGGCGGCGGCCAGAACGGCCGGCCCGGCCAGCAGGGTCAGCCCGGCCAGGGCGCGCAGGGCTTCCCACGCGGCGGTACGGCCGGTGGCGGTACCGGCGACGGCGGCACGGCCGGTGGTCGCGGTGGCGGCGGGATGGGCGGCCTGCTCGGCGGCGCCACCGTCAGCTCCGCGATGAAGACGCTCCTGGAGCAGAACGCCTCGGACTACACCTGGGTCGCGGCGGCCATCGGTTCGCAGAACTCCGCCAGCTACCAACTGGCCACCGGCGACCCGGTCATGGCGATCGGCGGCTTCAACGGCAGCGACCCGTCACCGACGCTCGCGCGGTTCAAGCAGTACGTGGCCGAGGGGAAGATCCACTACTTCATCTCCTCCTCCGGTGGCATGGGCGGTGGCATGGGCGGCCAGGGCACGTCCTCGGCGATCACCACCTGGGTCACCTCCGCGTTCACCGCGAAGACGGTCGGCAGCACGACGGTCTACGACCTGACGAGCCCCGCGAAGAGCTGACGCAGGGCGTTCGGGAGAGCGATCGAGAGGACGATCGAGAGGGACAGGGCGGTATCCGCAGGCATCGTGACCTGCGGGTACCGCCCTTTTCGTGAAACCTCTTGTACGGCGTACAGGCACAGCTGTACGGTGTACAACGTATTGCCCCGTACACCGTATAAGGAGTCCGCTTGCCAGCCACGGCAACCACCGCCATCCCGCGAGCGGCCAAGGAACGCCACCCCCAGCGCTGGCTGATCCTCGGCGTCATCTGTCTCGCCCAGCTCACCGTGCTGCTCGACAACACGGTCCTGAACGTCGCGATCCCGTCCCTCGGCACCGAGTTGGGCGCGACCACCTCCGACATCCAGTGGATGATCAACGCCTATGCGCTCGTCCAGTCCGGCCTGCTGCTCACCGCGGGCAGCGCCGCCGACCGCTACGGCCGCAAGCGGATGCTGCTCGTCGGTCTGGCGCTCTTCGGCGCCGGCTCGTGCAGCGCCGCCTTCGCGCACTCCGCCGGGCAGCTCATCGCGGCCCGCGCGGGCATGGGCATCGGCGGCGCGCTGCTGATGACCACCACCCTCGCCGTCGTCGTCCAGATCTTCGACGACGAGGAACGGCCCAAGGCGATCGGCCTGTGGGGCGCGATCAGTTCGCTCGGCTTCGTCGCGGGACCCCTCATCGGCGGGGTCATCCTCGATCACTTCTGGTGGGGTGCGATCTTCCTGGTCAACATCCCCGTCGCACTGCTCGGCGGGGCCGCCGTGGCACGGCTCGTCCCCGAGTCGAGGAACCCGTCGGGCGACCGCCCCGACCTCCTCGGCGCGCTGCTCTCCATGGTGGGGATGACCGGCATCGTCTACGCGATCATCTCCGGTCCCGGGCACGGCTGGACCTCGGCCGACGTCCTGCTCCCGGCCGTCGCCGGCTGCGCCGGGCTCGCCGCGTTCGTCCGCTGGGAGCTGCACACCCCGCACCCCATGCTCGACATGACCTTCTTCCGCGACCGCCGCTTCGTGGGCGCCGTCGCGGGCGGCATCCTCGTCTCGTTCGGCATGGCGGGGTCGCTCTTCCTGCTCACCCAGCAGCTGCAGTTCGTGCTCGGGTACACGCCGTTGGAGGCGGGGCTGCGCACCGCGCCGCTCGCGCTGAGCATCGTCGTACTGAACCTCGCGGGCATCGGCGCCCGGCTGCTGGCGAAGGCCGGCACCCCGGTCGCCATCCTCGCCGGGATGTCGATGCTCGCCGCCGGCCTGGCCGCCGTGGCGCTGCTCGGCGGCCACGGCTATCCGGGGATGTGCGCGGGTCTGGTCCTGATGGGCGCCGGTATCGCCTTCGCGATGCCCGCCATGGCCAACGCGATCATGAGTGCCATCCCGGTGGAGCGGGCCGGCATCGGCGCGGGCGTCAACGGAACGCTCACCGAGTTCGGCAACGGGCTCGGCGTCGCCGTCCTCGGTGCCGTCCTGGCCTCCTCCTTCGCGGCGGGTTCGCTGCCGGCCGCCCTGGCCGGCGCCCGTACGGCCGCCGAGCGCACCTGGCTGGTCGACGACTTCTCCGCCGGCCTCGAAGCCAGCCAGCTGATCGGCGCCGCCGCCGTACTGCTCGGCGGTCTCCTCGCGGCACTCCTGCTGCGCAGGGCCGAGCGTTCGGAAGCGGCATAGCATCGGGGGCGGGCAGCCCTCAGGCCCGACGACCCGGAACACCCGAAGGGAACCGCCCGCCATGGCCGAGGACAGCCGCGCGACCACGCCCGGTGCCAGCGTGTGGCTGCACGAACGTCCGGCGGCCAAGCGCCGCAGCGAGCAGCCGGCCGGACTGGACCGCGACAGGATCGTCGCGACCGCCGTCCGGCTGCTCGACACGGACGGTCTCGCCAAGTTCTCGATGCGCAAGCTCGCCGCCGAGCTGGGCGTGACCGCGATGTCCGTCTACTGGTACGTCGACAGCAAGGACGACCTGCTGGAGCGCGTCCTGGACGCGGTCCACGGCGAGATCGCGCTGCCGGCCGAGGAGCCGGACGCCGACTGGCGCGACGAGGTACGCCAACTCGCCGTCGGCTACCGCGCGATGCTGGTGCGCCATTCCTGGACGGCGCACCTGATCGGCGAATACCTCAACATCGGTCCGTTCGCGATGGACTTCGCGAACCTCTCGATGCGCGCCCTGGCCCGTTCCGGCCTGGCGGCCGAGCAGATGACCGGCGCGCTCGGCTGCGTCTTCCAGTTCGTCTACGGCTACGGCACCGTCGAGGGCCGGTGGGGCGAACGGTTCCGGGCCAGCGGCCAGGACGAGGACGACTTCTACGCCGACTGGGCCGGCACCGTCGCGGACCGTCCCGGCTTCGAGGAGTCGCTCGATCTGCTCAAACACCGCACCGTGTCCGTCGCCGAGCAGCGCGAGCGGGATTTCACCTTCGGGCTGGAGTGCGTGATCGCCGGTATCGAGACGATGCGCGACCGGCACCTGCGGACCTGAAGACCTGAGGGCTCCGGGGACCGGCGTGCGCACCGGCCCGGCAGGGAGCCGCGCCGCTAGTGTTTTGGCATGGCTCCCAAAACGATTGCCACCAACACCAAGGCGTCCCTCGACGAGCTGCTGGAGTTCGTCCGCCCACGCCACCGCGCGATCCTGCTCACCACCCGCGCGGACGGCCGGCCCCAGGGCTCGCCGCTGACCTGCGGTGTCGACGACTCCGGGCGGATCGTCGTGTCCACCTACCCGGAACGCGCCAAGACGAGGAACGCCCGGCGGGATCCGCGCGCCAGCGTCATCGTCCTCTCCGACGACTGGAGCGGGCCCTGGGTGCAGATCGACGGCTCTGCCGAGGTCATCGATCCGCCGGACTCCGTCGAGCCGCTCGTCGAGTACTTCCGCAACATCTCGGGTGAACACCCGGACTGGGACGAGTACCGGGCCGCGATGATCAAGCAGGGCAAGTCGCTGATCCGCGTCACCCCGGAGCGCTGGGGCCCGATCGCGACCGGCGGATTCCCGGCCCGCCTCGCGTAACGCCCCCGGCACCCTGGCTCTCGCGTTACGACCCGGGCAGTTCGGTGCCGCGCACCGCCTGGATGGCGAGTTCGACCTTGAGCGTGGTGCCGATGGCGGCGATCCCGGCCTGCACGACCTGGTTGTAGTTCATCGCGAAGTCGGCGCGGCGCAGCTCGGTCGTGGCGCGGAAGGCGGTGCGCACCCCGCCCCACGGGTCGGGGCCGGTGCCGAGGTACGCGAGGTCGAGATCGACGGGCCGCGTGACGCCGTGCAGGGTCAGTTCGCCCTGCACGGTCCAGCGCTCCTCGCCGGCCGGCTCCAGGCCGCCCGTACTGCGGTAGGTGATCTTGGGGTGGACCTCGGCGTCGAGGAAGTCGGAGGAGCGCAGATGCCCGTCCCGCAGGGCGTTGCCGGTGTCGATCGACGCGGCCTCGATGACGGCGTCGACGGATGACGCGGCTGTCCGCCCGTCGATCTCGATCCGCCCGCCGAACACGGTGAACCGGCCCTGCACGCTGGAGATCCCGAGGTGCTGGGCGGTCGCGGTGACCGAGGAGTGCGCCGGGTCGATGGTCCAGGTGCCGGGCGGCGGCAGTTCCACGCCGCCCGCGCGGTGGAGCGTCACGGTGCCCGCGTCGGCGGACCCCGACGCGGTGACGATCGCGGTCGAGGCGGCCGGCAGATACCCGATCGCCGTCACGATGGCGGTGTAGGAGCCGGCGGGCAGCGGTCCGGTACGGACGACGCCGTCGGAATCGGCCTCCTGGCGGTCGACCTGACTGCCCGTCATGTCGGTGACGGTCAGCACCGCGTGCGAGACGGCCCAGCCGTCCCTGGTGCGTACGCGGGCCCGCAGGCCGTGGCTGCTCATCGAGGTTCGCCTCCCGTGACGTGCCGGTGTCCCGTGGGCCCGGCCGTGGTGCTCTGGTGCGGTGGTGCAGTGGTGCCGCGCTGCTGTCGATCGCCGGGCGGGCCCGTTCGACGGAGCCCGCCCGGCGAGGGGATCCGGTGCGACGGCCTCGGCCGTCCCCTGCTCCGGCCGTCGCTCGGATCCCGATCCCTCCGGACCGGCCCGCACCTCTCCGCAAGGCACGCGGGCCGATCGTCCGGAAGCCTGTCCCCCGAAGTCCGAAGTCCGAAGTCCGACGGTCCGGAGTCCGGGGGCTGGGGGCTGTTCCCGTTACCCCTCGGGGTGGTTGAGCTCGACGTCGAACTCCTCGGCCCCGCGCCCCTGCACGCTCAACGCGGTGGCCAGCGGCGGGTAACCGCTCGCGACGAGCGAGTACTCGCCCGCGTCGAGGTCCGTGAACGCGTACGCGCCGTCCGCACCCGTGGTCGTGGTACCGGCCACGTTCCCGGCCGCGTCGACCAGGACGACCTTGGCGTCCGGCAGCGGCCGCCGGTCGGCGCCCGCCCGTACGACGCCGCGCACCTGCGCGCCGGGCTGGAGCACGACCTCGACGCGGGTGGCGCCGGTGCCGCCGACCTCGACGGGCAGCGCGGCCGGCCGGAAGCCGGGGGCGTTCACGGCGACGGTGAAGTCGCCCGCGGGCAGTTCGGCGAAGGCGAACCCGCCGCCGTCACCGGTCTTCCCGGTGCCCAGCACCTCGCCGCGCACATCGGTCACGACGACCATCGCCTCGACGACCGGCAGGCTGTCGACCGCGCCCAGCACGGTCCCGGTGAGCCCGCCGGCGCCGCTGAGCACCACGTCGAACGGCAGGGGCGCGTCGCCGACCAGCACGGTCGACGCCTGCGGCTGGTGGCCGTCGGCCGCCGCGATCAGGACGTACGAGCCGGCGCCGGGCGCTTCGAGAAGGTAGCGGCCGTCGGAGCCGGTGACGGACCTGCCCAGCTGCTGTCCCTGGAGCGAGATCAGCGTGACCTTGGCGTGGTTGATGGCCGTACCGTCGGTGATCCTGACGATGCCGTGCACGGGCGTGCCGTCGTCGCCGGACGACACCGGCCGGTCGTCCAGTATCGCCACCGGTGTCATGGCGGCCACCTCCTTGGCGAAGGAGGTCGCGGGCAGGGTCACCTCGGCACCACTGGCACTTCCACCGGCGGCGGCAGCCGCTTCCGCTCCCGCGACCTGCTGCAGACCGCTGTTGGTCTTGAGCGCGACCTCCTTGACGAAGATCACCAGCAGCAGCGCGATGAGTGCGAACGGTGCCGCGTACAGGAAGACATCGCCGATGCCACGCCCGTACGCGCTCTCCACGACGCCCTTGACCGGGGCCGGGAGCTTGGCGACGTCCGGGATGCCGCCGCCGTCGCCGCCCTTGATGCCGAGGGCCGCCAGGCCGTCGGACACCAGGCTCGTGACGCGGCTGCCGAGGACGGCGCCGAGCGCCGAGACGCCGACCGCGCCACCGAGCGAGCGGAAGAACGTGACGAGCGAGCTGGCCGCGCCGAGGTCCTCCGGCTTGACCTGGTTCTGCACGGCGAGCACGAGGTTCTGCATCATCATGCCGATGCCGAGACCCAGCAGCGCCATGTAGACGGCGACCTGCCAGTACGGGGTGTCGTAGCGCAGCAGGCCCAGGGTCGCGGCGCCCGCGGTGAGGAGGACTCCGCCGCCGACCAGGAATCCCTTCCAGCGGCCGGTCCTGGTGATGATCTGGCCCGAGACGGTCGAGGAGATGAACAGGCCCGCGATGAGCGGGATGGTCATCACGCCGGACATGGTCGGGGTCTTGCCGCGCGCGAGTTGGAAGTACTGGCTCAGGAAGACGGTGCCGGCGAACATCGCGACGCCGACGAAGAGGCTCGCGAGCGAGGTGAGAGTGATCGTCTTGTTGCGGAACAGCCGCAGCGGAATGATCGGCTCGGACGCCTTGGACTCGACGAACAGGAAGACCAGGCCGAGCAGGAAGGCGCCGGGCACCATCACATAGGTCTGCCAGGACATCCACGGGTAGTTGGTGCCGCCGAGCGAGACCCAGATCATCAGCAGGCTGACGGCCGCGGAGATGAAGAACGCGCCGGACCAGTCGATCTTGACCTTCCGCTTGACCACCGGCAGGTGCAGCGTCTTCTGCAGCACGATGAGCGCGATGATCGCGAACGGTACGCCGACGTAGAAGCACCAGCGCCAGCCGAGCCAGTCGGTGTCGACGATGACGCCGCCGACCAGCGGGCCGCCGACGGTCGCGACGGCGAAGACCGCGCCGAGGTAGCCGCTGTAACGGCCGCGCTCCCGCGGGGAGATCATCGCCGCCATGATCACCTGGGTGAGGGCCGACAGACCGCCGGCGCCGACGCCCTGGAGCACCCGGCAGGCGATCAGCATGCCGGGGTTGGTGGAGAACCCGGCGATGATCGAGCCGAGTACGTAGATGACCAGGGCTATCTGGATCAGCAGCTTCTTGCTGACCAGGTCGGACATCTTGCCCCAGAGCGGGGTGGTGGCGGTGACCGCGAGCAGGGCGGCGGTGACCACCCAGGTGTACGCGCTCTGCCCGCCGCCGATGTCCGCGAGGATGGTGGGCAGGGCGTTGGAGACGATCGTGGACGACAGGATCGCCACGAACAGGCCGAGCAGCAGCCCGGACAGCGCCTCCATGATCTGCCGGTGCGACATGGGGGCCGCGGGCCCACCGTGGGCTTCCGCCTCCCGCACACCGGTCGGTGTGGTTGTAGCCATCTTCGTCCTCGTCAATTCGCGTGTGTACGGGGTGTGTGGGCCGTGCCGGTGCCGGCCGTGGTGGCCGGGTGCGCTGCGTGGGCCGTCCGGGCGTGCGGGGCGTGGGCCTTGGGCCGGCAGTCGCCGAAACTCAGGCGCAGCCGGTCCAGCAGGCCGGACAGCAGGTCGACGTCGTCGTCTGACCAGTCGCTCAGATGGGCCGCCAGCACCTCGGCGGCACGGTCCGAAGAGGCGGCCAGCACCTTTTCGCCGTGCGGGTTCAGGCGCAGCAGCCGGGATCGTTTGTCGAGGGCGTCGGGAGTGCGGTCGATCCAGCCGCGCTCGGCGAGATAGGCGACATGTCTACTGGTGACCGATATATCGATATCGAGATATTCGGCGAGCCGGCTCATCCGCATCTCGCCGTACCGGCCGAGCACGGTGAGCACCGCGACGGTCGAGGGCGGGGTCTCGGGCGGCAGTGCCCGGCCCACTTCCCTGCCGACGCCCATGACGACGCGCAACTGGCGGGCGAGCTCCGCGCAGTGCTCCTTCGTCGCCACAGCCCCGCCGATCGTCTCGTCGTCCAATTGGTTGCCTTGAGCAACTGTAGGGGTGGTTGGTTGCTACAGGCAAATGAATCTGCCCCCAAGGCGGTCAAGAATCCCCAAAGGAATCGCCCGCCTCCAGTAAAGCGAGACGGGCGATCCCCTCGATGGGATAAGCGGGTGCTACGCCATATCCGCAGGTCAGGCGGACGCGGCCGTCAGCCGGTCCAGCTCCTCGGCCGTCAGCTTCAGATCCGCCACCGCCAGCAGCGCCGGCAGCTGCTCCACGGTGCGCGCGCTCGCGATCGGCGCCGCGACGGTCGGCTGCGCCGCCAGCCAGGCCAGCGCCACGGTCGCGACCTCGGCGTCATGCGCCTGCGCGACCTCGTCCAGCGCCACCAGCACCCGCTGTCCGCGGTCCGTCGCCAGGTACTTCCCCGCGCCGCCCGCCCGCGGGCTGTCCACCACGGTGCCGGTCCGGTACTTGCCGGTCAGGAAGCCGGAGGCCAGCGCGTAATAGGGGACCGACGACAGGCCGTGCGAGGCGACCACCTCGGCCATCGCCCCCTCGTAGTCCGTGCGCTCCACCAGGTTGTAGAGCTGCTGCAGGGCGACGTACGAGGCCAGCCCCTCCCGCTCGGAGAAGGCCAGCGACTCCGCCAGCCGCTCCGCGGAGATGTTGGACGCGGCGATCTGCCGCACCTTGCCCTCGCGCACCAGCTCGTCCAGGGCGCCGAGGATCTCCTCGACGGGGATCTGCGGGTCGTCGAAGTGCGTGTAGTAGAGGTCGATGTGGTCCGTGCCGAGCCGGCGCAGCGACGCCTCGGCGGCGGCCCGGATGTTGTCGGCCCGCAGTCCCTTGAAGTCCGGGTGGCTGCTGACCTTGGTGGCGACCACGATCGCGTCCCGATTGCCGCGGGAGGCCAGCCACTTCCCGATGAGGGTCTCCGACTCACCGCCCGAGTTGCCCGGGACCCACGCCGAGTAGCCGTCGGCGGTGTCGACGAAGTTGCCGCCGGCCGCCGCGTACGCGTCCAGTACGGCGAAGCTCTGCGCCTCGTCGGCCGTCCAGCCGAACACGTTGCCGCCCAGGGCGAGCGGGAAGACGTCCAGATCAGATGTTCCGATGCGTGCCATGGGCACCTACAACCGGCCGGGACCCGGCGGTATTCCTGCGGGGAGGTGACGGGGGAGGTTCCGGCGGACGTGACGGGGACGTGGCATCGGTCTCCCAGGCGCACCCGGGGGTGCCCGGGATTCCGCTTGTTCGCTAGGGTCGGGCAGCATGTCGAACCCTGAGAACAACTACGACCCCGCCGGCGACACCCAGATGTTCCGCGCCTTCGTCGAGGAGCCGCAGCAACTCCAGCAGCAGCAGGCCCAGACCGGGTCCGGCAAGCGCACGGGCCTGATCATCGGCATCGTCGTCGCCGTCCTGGTGATCGCCGGAGTCGTCGCGCTCGCGATGCGCTGACGGCACCGCCCGACGGCACGGGACCGGACCGCGTCGCTCACGTAAGGGTGACGTCCCGGGTCTCGATGTGCATGCCCAGCGGAACCCGCCAGGCATCCACGCAGATCTCCCAGGTCTGCGCCTTGGAGGCGCCGCCCGCCAGGGGCACCGGCACCGGCTTCGTGGTCTCGATCGTCGCCCAGTCGATGCCGAGGCCGCCGATGATGTGGGTGCCGAAGGTGACGCTGCCTGAAGTCGCCGCTCTGCCGCCGGAATTGGTGAAGGTGACCGTCACCTTCTCGCACCACCGGTCCGCGGCCGGAGCGCGCTTCGGCGTGCTCGCGGTCAGCCGCGCGGGCGATGCCGGCGGCGTCGTGCCCGGTGGTGGCGTGTGCGGTGGGGTCGTGCCGGGTGGTGCGGGTGCCGTCGAGCCGCCGCCTCCCGGCTGCGACGTCCCCGGTGAACCGTTCCCCGGCGTGCCGGAGCCCCTGGGCGTGGTTCCAGGGGTCGTCCCCTGGCCCCCCGTCGAACCGGGAGCCGATCCGGGAGCGCTGGGGCCTGATCCGGATCCTGGGGTCGAGCCCGGTGCGGACGGTGTGCCACTGCCGGGTCCCGGCGGTGCCGGGCCGTCCAGCGGCACCATCACGACCGGACCGACCGGCGGTACGTCCCCCGTCGCGCCGCCCTGCGAGGGACCGACCCCGCCGACCGCCACGTACCCGTCGTCGCCCGCCGCTCCGCAGCCGGCCGTCGTCATCGCCAGCAGCAGGGCCACGCCAACCGCCGGGACGGCGAGTGCCGCGCCCCGGCGGCCAGACATCCGTGCTATCGCGACCATCGCGCCAGTCTACTGACGGAACGTCAGCGAACCAGCGGGCCGGTCTATTCCGCTGTCAGGCCGTCCCGGAGCTGGGCGAGCGTGCGGGTGAGCAGCCGGGAGACGTGCATCTGGGAGATGCCGACCTCCTCGCCGATCTGCGACTGCGTCATGTTCGCGAAGAACCGCAGCATGATGATCTGGCGCTCACGCGGCGGGAGTTGGGCGAGCAGCGGCTTGAGCGACTCGCGGTACTCCACGCCCTCCAGCGCGGTGTCCTCGTAGCCGAGGCGGTCCGCGAGGGTGCCCTCACCGCTGTCGTCCTCCGGCGGCGGCGAGTCGAGCGAGCTGGCGGTGTAGGCGTTGCCGACCGCGAGGCCGTCGACGACGTCCTCCTCGGACACGCCCAGGCAGACGGCCAGTTCGGCCACCGTCGGCGACCGGTCCAGCTTCTGCGCGAGTTCGTCGCTCGCCTTGGTGAGCGCCAGCCGCAGTTCCTGCAGCCGCCGCGGCACCCGCACCGACCACGACGTATCGCGGAAGAACCGCTTCACCTCGCCGACGATGGTGGGCATCGCGAACGTCGGGAACTCCACGCCGCGGTTGCAGTCGAAGCGGTCGATCGCCTTGATCAGGCCGATCGTGCCCACTTGGACGATGTCTTCCATCGGCTCGTTGCGGCTGCGGAAGCGGGCTGCCGCATACCGAACAAGTGGCAGGTTCAGCTCGATGAGCGTGTCACGCACATAGGTTCGTTCCGGGCTGTCCTGTTCCAGTTCCGCAAGGCGCAGGAACAGCGAACGGGACAGTGTGCGGGTGTCGATGGCTTCGCCGGTGCGTGCATCGATTGGTGCGCTGGTACGGCGCACCTGAGGACTGCCCACCTGAACGGACATGCCACCCCCTTGAGGTCGCGGACGGGTGTCGCGAGCGACGGTTTGTTCCTCCACCTGAATACCGGAGGCCGGGTCGCGACAAACGCGGTTCCTGCAGAATGTCACATGTCGGCAACACGCTGTAGCGCCAAGTCGACATATTTCTGCAGGACCGTTCCTCCCCAAGAGTTACGCTTCGAGCTGGTTTGCGGACCTCAGCCGGGCGAAGCTGCGGGACAGCAGCCGGGACACGTGCATCTGCGAGACGCCCAGCTCGGCACTGATCTGGGACTGCGTCAGATTGCCGAAGTACCGCAGCATGAGGATCCGCCGCTCCCGTTCGGGCAGCTGTACGAGCAGATGCCGGACGAGGTCGCGGTGCTCGACCCCGACCAGCGCCGGATCCTCGTACCCGAGCCGGTCCAGCAGCCCCGGAGCGCCGTCGCCCTCCTGTGCGGCCTCCAGTGAGGTGGCGTGGTACGCCCGCCCCGCCTCCAGGCAGGCCAGCACCTCCTCCTCGGCCAGCTTGAGCCGCTCGGCGATCTCTCCGGTCGTCGGCGACCGGCCGTGCAGCACCGTCAGGTCCTCGATCGCCCCGCTCACCTGGACCCACAGCTCATGGAGCCGGCGGGGTACGTGAACGGTCCGCACGTTGTCCCTGAAGTAACGTTTGATCTCCCCCACCACGGTGGGCATGGCGAAGGTCGGGAACTGCACCCCGCGCTCCGGGTCGAACCGGTCGATCGCGTTGATCAGCCCGATGGTGCCGACCTGGACGACGTCCTCCATGGGCTCGTTCCGGCTGCGGAAGCGGGCTGCCGCGTAGCGGACGAGGGGCAGATTGACCTCGATCAGCGCGGCGCGTACGCGTGCGTGTTCGGGTGTTCCGGGTTCGAGCCCGGAGATCTCCTCGAACAGCACGGTCGTCAGCGCACGCGCTTCCAGGGCATTGGTATTGGGCGTACTCGTCCTACTGCGGGCGAAAGTTGTTGACGCCGTTCGGGCCGACACGGACACACCACCCCTCATCGGTCCACTCATCCGGCAAAAGCGGTCATAGCATCACAATTCATGTGCACTGTACGCAAGCACCTAATAACGCCGTGTTGGGCGGTGAGTTGACCTTGGCGGGACACGACAAAGCCCCCCGCCCGGTGGGCGGGGGGCTGAGCGACAGGCCGTGTGACCGGCCGTGGGACGGGCCGGGACGGGTGCGGCGGCTACCGGGCGGACCGGCGGCCAGGCACCGTCAGAAGGGGTAGTCGGCGATCACCCAGGTCGCGAATTCACGCCACTGGCCCGCCGCCGCCTGGTGTGCGGGGTGCTCCAGATAGGTCTTCAGATCGGCGGCGTCCGCGACCGAGGAGTTGATCGCGAAGTCGTAAGCGATCGGCCGGTCGGTGATGTTCCAGCCGCACTCCCACGAGGTCAGCTCGGGGATCAGCCCGCCGAGCTCCTCGAACGCCTTCGCTCCGGCGGCGACCCGGGACTCGTCACGGCCGACACCGTCATTGAGCTTGAACAGGACCAGATGGCGGATCACGCGGGACTCCTCACCGGCAGCGCGCCGATCAGTTGACCAGCTCGTGCATGAACTCTCCGATGCCTCTTGCGGCGTTCGAAATGCCCTCGAACCCTACCTGCACAAGATCGGCGGCGCGCGCTGGCTGCGTGATGATCGTGTAGAGCACGAAGACCACGAGTACGTACATGGTGACTTTTTTCGCCTGCGCCATGCCCCTTGCCCTCCCCGGCAGCAGTGGCAGCCCCCACCGGCTGTCCCCAGCGTGCGATTGGTGGAGTCTATCCATCGAACGGCCTATTCAGCGGCCCCGCCAGCGGTTCAACCGGCGCTTTAGCACGAAGGTCCCCTTCCTCCTGCCCACATCCGGCGGCCCGCCCGGACGCGCCGTCAGAAGCCGGGAACGACGAAAGCCCCGGCTCGCACGAGCCGGGGCTTTCGTCTTTACTACTGGGTACTGCTCGGTACTGCTCAAGAGCGGTAGCGGTGGGATTTGAACCCACGGTGAAGTTGCCCCCACACACGCTTTCGAGGTCTGTGATCGGCTGTACGGGCCAGGTCAGAGGCCGTGTCGCCAGGGTCTTGACGTGTCTGGCGTACGGCCATGAACGGGCGTGTACGCCAGTGAATGAGACCAGAACTGAGACCACGGTGCGGCGGACCTACAGTCCGAGCATGACCCTGGTCAAGTTGGGTGCGGCGCTCGTGACCCCGGAACAGCTACCCCTACTATCGCCGCGCGCGAGCGTGGCACGCTTGGCTGTGAGCAGTGGAGAGAATCGAAGGAGTCCAAGTGTCGGAGGCCAGTCCTCGCGGGACCTACCTGGTCATCTCGGAGACCTTGCGGAAGGACATCGAAGCGGGCAAAGGCGCTGGTGACGGCCTGCCCTCCGAGGCTGATCTAGTCCGGGCGCATGGCGTTTCGCGCAACACGATCCGTCGCGCGCTCAAAGTTCTCGAAGCGGAGGGTGTCCTTGAGTCTGCCCCCGGCATCGGATGGCGGGTCGCGCAAGGTGGTAGCCGGCGTTCCCTGTCGGAACGCATGGTGGCCGTGATCGAGGAGGACTCGTTGGCAGTCGGTGATTCGTACCCCTCCGAAGCAAAGCTCTGCGCTCGGTTCGACGTTTCCCGTACTGCTGTGCGGCGCGTGCTGGCACAGATGGAGGGGACGGGCCTGTTGGCCACCGTTCACGGCAAGGGGCGCACTGTTCGCGCCCTCCCTACGTCCGCCGTCCGGACGTAGCCTTGACCCCCATGGGACTGACTGAGTGGGCGTACTCGCTCGCCGAATCGATGCTGTCCGAGCCACTGCCGCGTAGGTGGGCTCACTCGCTAGAGGTCGCCAAGCGCGCTCGTTCGCTTCGCCCGATCCTGGGCGGTGACTCCGAGCTAATGGAAGCAGCCGCGGTGTTGCACGACATCGGCTACTCGCCAGCGATCGCCGCTACGGGCTTTCACCCGCTGGACGGGGCCCGCTTCCTTCGGAGTCAGGAAGGAGCAGACGAACGCGTCGTCTGTCTCGTGGCGCATCACTCCTGCGCCCTGCTGGAGGCCGAGGAGCGTGGACTCAGGCAGGAACTGGAGGACGAGTTCCCGCAAGAGAGGGCCGCCCTCGTTGATGCGCTGATCTTCTGCGACATGACGACGACCCCGGACGGCAGGCAGACCACCCCGACCGAACGCGTGAGCGAAATTGTGCAGCGATACGGCCCAGACACGATCGTCGGTCGTTTCATCCAGAGGGCATCGCCGGAGATCCAGGCAGCCTCCCGCCGTGTGGAAACTCGCCTTGCGCAGGCGCAGAGCGCCGGTCAGCCGATGTATGGCTCGTGACGCGAGTCGTCCAAGCCGTGCCGGATGCGCAAGAGCATGGACGGATGGATGGTGAGCGAATCGAGGTCCGCTGGAGCGATCCAGCGGACCTCTTTCGATTCGCTGCTAGTCCGGAGGGAACCGCCTGTCGGGTGGGCGCGGAAGCAAATGGAGAACTGTTGCCTTACCTCTCCATCGTCGTATGCAATAACATGCTGAGGATTGGTGTAGACGCCTACAATCCCATCAACCTCGACGGAAACACCCGTTTCCTCCATCACCTCACGGGTTACGGTGTCCGTGACACTTTCGCCAATGTCGTGGCCGCCCCCGGGCAGTGCCCATAGGTCGTTGTCGGTCTTATGGATTAGCAGTAGCCTTCCGGATTCGTCGCACACGACGGCCGTCACGGACGGGACGACGGAATTAGCCTTAGGGGCATTTGGGTCACGGTAGTAATCGACTCTGCTCATGCGTGGATTCCTTCGCAATCGGTCGGTGAAGTGATGGGGCGGGCAGCTTCCCAGACCCGTTCGACGCTCTCAGCATATGCGTCGAAGAGTTCCCCACCCGGCACGCGCTGTAGGTGCAGCACTGGAGCCATGTACGCGCCCACACCGTAGAGATGTCCATTGGCCAACATCTCGTCATCGGCCCGGTAGATCGAGTTGTAGAGCGTGGTGCTGTGCAATCGAAACTCGACCCCGGGCAACCCAAAGATCGAGCCGTAGTTAATGAGGGCGTTCCGGATCTTCCCAGCCATCGCGGCTCCGATTCCCTCGTCTTCACCGCGCACGGCTACGGCTTGACTTAGCGGATCTCCGAGCATGAATCGGATGGGTACACCAGCCGCAGATTTCTCTCTCACGACGCGGAGGAAGGCGGGATCTTCGGTCAGCCAGAATCCGGAGTAGGCCAGAACATCAAACTGTCGAGTCGCTTGCGCATAGAGGGTCGGCCACAGGCTTTGCATGACGACTGACCGGTGCGGATAGAGCTTGACCAACTCAGCGTTTCCGGAGGCTGTGACTTCCGCAGATGTCCGTTCATCCGGCCAGAGGTAGGACACCTCGCACTTCAGCAGTGACGCGGTCGCGTACTGGAAACGCCGGTATGGCTTGCGCTCCGGGTCGTTGATCCAGCGCTCGACAGTCTTTGCCGCGACCCCCAGTCGTGCCGCGACCTCTTCGAAGGTCAACCCGAGGTCCACGATCGCGCCGCGCAGCCGCTCGTTCGCCATGCCAACCTCCGCTGAGCCGGGACGACTTGGTACGACTTCACCGTAGCGAAGAAGGGTGCAAGTCGTACATGGGCGGGGTCGAACGTCTTCGACCCTGCGGCCAACCTGTAGGTACACCAACAGCGAGGGACTCGCGGAACCGAAGGGCCGAAGGGCTTGACGGAGCTAACTTCCCTCTGCATGATGAGGAACACGTACTACATGTACCTCATCAAAAAGTGCCCGCCTGTACCGGCGGAGCCGCAGGACCCGTAGTGCCCGGACGCCTCCGTGAAACGAGGTGAAAGGCAGCGTCCGTTCCTTGAAAACTGAACAGTGAGTTGATCGACAGGGTTCGAGTCCCTGTCTCCGTGGCGACCGGGTGATGTCGTCTTGGCGGCCCCTTCCCCGCATGCCGGCTCTGGAGAACCACCCCGTTCGGGGTGCCACCTGGTGTGCGCCGCCCTGCTGGCGTCAGAGCAGTGACGATGACGCGCCCGATTCTCAGGCTCGGGACCGGTGGCCGTGGCAACGACCGCTGGTGAAGCCTCGCCCCTCCTCGCTTGGAGGTCGTTGTGTTCCACCGACATCTGTAGGCGCTGCGGCCGTACTGGACCGGTACGGCCGCAACGCCCTTCGCGTCACCGCATGAACCGCCGCGCGGGACGGCCCCGGACATGATCCAGCGCCGCTCGCACGTCCAGCCCTTCCGCAGCGCTACGCCGTTGCGGCCGGCTGCCTCCCCCGCCCGTCCCGCGCTCAGCGCTGTACGGGCGGGGTGGCAGGGAGCCGGTTCGGCTTCACCCGGGACGGCCGTCTCTCACCAAGGCCGCGACCGTCCCGGATCTCTCCGTCCCTTCGCGAATCAAGGAGATTCATATGTGGGCCAGCGTGATTGCTGTGATGGGAACCCTGCTGGGATCACTTACCGCCTTCCTGCTCCAGCAGCACGCCGCGCGGTCTGACAGGGCCGAAGGCAGGGCTCGCGAAGCGCGACGGGACCGCATCGCGGCAGTCACGGCCCTGACCGTGGCCTTAGCGGATCACCGCCGCGCCATGTGGGTCCGTGAGGACCTGCGGCTGTCTGGCGAGACCAACACCGACTACCAGTCGGCACGGTCGGCCAGTCATGCCACCCGTTCTGCCCTCACCGCGCCACTGACCGCCCTGATGATCCTGGCGCCTGCTCTCGCCGGGGCCGCTCACGACGCGGCGGACGCGACCTACGCGCTGCGGAACGCACCCGACGCGGAAACGCTCGATGCCCTCCGACTCGACGCCATTGAGGCTGCCGACCACTTGGTTCGCGTGGCCTCAACCACCGTCTGATCCTCAATCCGCTCCCCGCTGGGGTGGCCGCCTCTCACCAACAGGCCGCGACCGCCCCGGCTCCGTCCCTTCGTCTACAGGAGTTCCGTCATGCGTTCGTACATCGGCAATCAGCACGTCATCGGCAATGAGGAGTTCGAGGAGCTGGCACTCGGGATCGACCGGGACCTGTTCCTCGGGGTGCAGGGCGAGAGCGGCGAGGAGCGGGCGGCCCGGGAGGCTGCGGCCCGCGACATCCTCGCCGACCTGATGGCCAAGGCCGAGGATGGCGACGAGGTCGACGGGTGGGACGCGCTGTACGCCGAGGCGCTCACCCACCTGGTGACGTTCCCCCGCCGCTCCGCCGCCCGCGACGCCTGGGTTGCTCGAACGGCGGAAGCAGCATGAGCCAAGCCATGGCCGCTTTGGCCGCTGCCCTGCCGCTTGCGGCCGGATGGTCCGTCCACGGTCTGCGGCTTAACCGCCGGATCGAAGCCACCCGCCGCGACCCGCTGACGGGCCTGCTCAACCGCGAGGCGTTCACCGCCCGCGCCGACCGGGCCCTGACCCACGTCCGCAGCGCGGTCTACCTCCTGGACCTGGATGGGTTCAAGGAGATCAACGACACCCACGGCCACGCCGCGGGGGACGCGGTCCTACACGCGGTGGGGCAGCGCCTCACCGCCTGGGGACAGATCAACGGCCCCATCATCGGCCGCATAGGCGGCGATGAGTTCGCGGCCATCACCATCATGCGCAGCCGCGCTGAGCTGGTGTGGATGCTCGATGAACTCCTCCACTCCCTGCGCGAGCCGATCGACTTCGAAGGCCACCGGCTGACCGTCGGCGCCTCCATCGGCGCCGTGGCCATCGACACCCGCACCGAGACCGCCGACCTGTCCGTGCTGCTGCGCCGGGCCGATGAGGCGATGTACGCCGCGAAACAGTCCGGCGGTGGCTGGCACATCGCCGGGAACACCATTCCGGCCGCCACGGTCAACGGCCGCCGCGCCGGCCGCCGAGGAACCCACCTGACCCGCACGGGAGGCGCCAAAGTGACCGCCTACGACGCCGACGACTACCAGGACGACCAGGACACGGGGGAAGCATCAGCGGCCATCGTCCGGATGGTTGACGAGTGCGCGCCCTACCTGGACGGGGGCCGGTCATGACGACCGTAGCCGCGCCCGAACCGGTCCAGGTGCCGCCACTGACACAGTTTGAACAGTCCTTGCTGATGGTGGCCACGGTGTTGGGGGTCGGGGTCGGTGGGACCGGGTTCGCCCTGTCGTTCGACACCGTGACCGCCGCCGCGAAGGGCTGGGACTTCACCGTCCCGCAGATGCTCCCGATCGGCATCGACCTGGCCATCCCGGCTTTCACCCTGGTGAATCTGCTGCTGATCCGTATGGACATGCCGCTTGCGTGGGTGCGGTTCGTGCCGTGGTTCCTGACCGGGGTGACGTGCTGGCTCAACATCGCCGCCGGCACCTCGCTGTCGGCGAAGATCGCGCACGGCACGATGCCGCTTCTGTGGGTGGTGCTCTCCGAGGTCGCCGCGCACGTCTACGCGACCCGGATCGGTGCGGTCACCGGGCGCCGGATGGAGAAGATCCGCCGCTCCCGCTGGATCCTCGCCCCGGTTTCCACGTTCGCCCTGTGGCGTCGGATGACGCTGTGGGAGATCACCAAGTACGGCGTGGCCCTGGACCGCGAGCGCGAGCGCCAGTTGCTGCGGGCGGACCTGCGCGAGGAGCACGGGTGGCGGTGGCGGTCCAAGACCCCGCGCCGTACCCGGGTCCTGCTCAAGCTCGGTGACGCGACCCCCGAGGCGACCCCCACCGACCTGGCCGCCGACGAGCCGACCGAACCGCAAGGGGCGCCGGCACCGGCCCCGGATACGGCGACTGAACAAGCGCCCGTCAAGGCGCGTACGCCGCGCCGCCCGGCCAAGGCGGCCCCTGCCTCGCGGACCCGTGCGGAGCTGCTCGCCGCCGCACGCCAGGCCACCGCCGGGTGGCCGGAGAAGGAGCTGACCGCCGACCGGATCCGCACGGCCGTGCGCACCTCGCAGGCCAACGCCCGCGCCCTGCGCGACGCGCTGAAGGCGGAACGGTCCCAGCCCCTGCACACCGTCCAGAACACCGACCATCCCGCCCCCGACAACACCGACACTGACCGCAGCGAGACGGATCCCATCGAGGGAGAAGCAGCATGACCGCACAGACGATGAAGCACCGGACGCCGGCAATCCTGGCCCTGTCCCACATCTTGACCGCGCTGCCGCACCTTCCGGCCGCCGACATCGAAGTCGGCATGGTCAGCCTGCCCGATGGCCTTTCCCTGGGCCTGGATGTCCACCTGCCCCATGGCCACCTGGCGGACTTCGAAGCCTGGCGTGAAGCGCTCAATTTGGACCCGACCGCCGTCGTATGGCGGCATCCCGTCTCGGCCAGCTACCAGGTGCTGCGGGTGGACGGCGAATACGCCGGGGTGGTCGTGGTCCTGCGCGCCTACGCCCCGTGTGTGGAGGTGGCGGCATGATCGGGCCGATCGTCGACTTCCCGCACCTGCTCAAGCAGGTCACCCCGCACATCTCGGCGGACACCACCCTGCCCTCGATCAACGGTGTCCGCTTCGAAGCGGACACCACCCATCTGTACGCGATCGCCACCGACCGCTACACGATGGCCGTCACCCGCCGCCCGGTTCCTCGCGGGACGGCCGCCGGTTGGTCGGCGTTCGTGTCCGCCGCCGACCTGAAGGCGGTCCGGTCGTTCGCGACGCTGACCCGCCGCACGCCGCTGTTCGTGGACCTGTCGCCGTGCGGTCAGCGCCTGACGTTCACCGCCGGCGCCATGGCCCTGGCGGTGCCGACCGTGAACCTGCCGATGGCGGTGACCCGCCGGATCAACTGGCGCACGCTCATCGCCGACGCGATGAAGGCGATGCCGAACCTGACGACGGAGGTCGATCTCAACCCCACGTTCCTCGGACGGTGGGCCAGCGCCGCCCGCAACGTCCCGCTCACCGTCTGGGGCACGGACGCGAAAAAGCCGCTGCTGATCGCGTGCGGGGATGACTTCGTGGGCCTGCAAATGCCCGTCCAGAGCCGCGACGCCAAGAGCCCGTCCCGGCAGTCCGCCCTGCACCACCTGTGGGCCGACGCACTCGCCACCACCACTCCGGCAGTACAGCGCGCCGCCTGATCCGGCTTCGAAGGAGCTTCACCATGCGTCCCGTCACCTTCAATTCCCTGGTCCGCTACACGGGCAGCAACCGAACGGGGCACTGGCGCCCGGAGCGGATGACGGTCGATACCGCCCTCCAGTGCATCCGCCGGGGTCGGCGCGGTGCCGCGACCGTCCACGTCTACGAGACGACCGACCGGGACGGAAACAGCGTCCACCTCGCGTACGTCCACTTCGGCACGGGCCGCTGGTCCAACGCCGAGTTCGTGACCGACATCTACGAAATCCCGTCCGTCGCGCTCACCGACATCTGAGCTGCGCTGGCACTGCTTCGCCAAGCCGGGGTCCGGCCGTCAACCGACCAAAGCGCCGACCGGACCCCGTCCAACCCCTCCCGTTTCCGGAAGGAACGTGAAGTGAACCACGACGACGAAAGCGAACTGTTCCACCGACTCGAAGCCGACATGGCCGCCACCCCCGGACCCGACCCGGGGGCCGACGTGGTCGATCTCGACAAGGCCCGATCCGCCCGGGGCGGGCCGGCCGACTCCCACCCAGACCGGTCGGCCGACCCGACCCCGACCGGGTCGGGTGCGGTGTTGGTCGAGGAGTCGGACGACGACGAACCCCCGGTCGCCCGACCCGTTGACCGGCCCGACCTCCCCGCGCCGGGGATCGTGCAGCACAAGCGGCGGCCGATCGTGCCGTCCTGGCTGCTGTCCAAGCCCGGGTTCGTCTCGACCGTCCAGCGCGCGGCCGGCAACGCTGGATACGCCACCGCCTTCCACACCATCCGCACCCCCTGGTACGCGTTCCAGCTCACCCGCAACGCCCCGCGCGGAACCGCCCGCCTCGTGCGGGACACCAGCCGGTGGATGTGGGACGCCGAAGCCGCGCCGCTGCGGGAGTACGTGGTCCGCAAAGAGGACGCCGCCGAGTACCTGAAGCTGTCCCGCCTGCGGGACGGTCGGGTACGGCTGCGGTCGCTGATCGTCATGGTGTCCCTGGTCTTCGGGTTCGGGTTCGCTCTGACCCTGTACGTCATGACCCCCGGTTGGCTGGCCGTCATGGCGTCGGCCGCGATCCTGACCGTGGGCTTTCGCGGCGCCCCGGCAGACCATCCCGTCATCGGCCCCGCGGTCCTCAAGACGGAGCTGGAGAAGTTGACCGGGTCCATTGTGCTGCGGGGCCTGGACAACATCGGCAACCCGAAGATCTCCGCCGCCATCAAGAAAGGCGGGGACATGAACGGGATGCGGTTCACCTCGGAGATCACCCGCGACGGCCCCGGCTACCGGGCCGACCTGGACCTTCCCTGGGGCGTCACCCCCGAGGACATCATGGAGGCCCGCAAGCCCCTCGCGTCCGGGCTCCGGCGCAAGGTCGGGTGCGTGTGGCCGGCCGCCGACCCGACCGAGCACGAAGGGCGCCTGGTGCTGTGGGTGGGCGACAAGCCCATGAACGAGACCAAGAAGCCCGCCTGGCCGCTGCTGAAGTCCGGCAGCGTGGATCTGTTCAAGCCGGTCGTGTTCGGCAACGACCAGCGCATGGGCGACGTGGCCGTGACGCTCATGTTCGCGTCGGTGGTGGTCGGGTCGATCCCGCGTATGGGCAAGACGTTCCTGATGCGGCTGTTCCTGCTCATCGCCGCACTCGACCCCCGCGCGCAGCTGTACGCGTTCGACTTCAAGGGCACCGGCGACTTCGGAGCCATGGAGCCGGTCTGCCACCGCTACCGGGCCGGCGACGAGGACGAGGACATCCTCTACGTCCTGGAATCCCTGCGGGAGCTGCGAGCGGAGCTGCGGCGCCGCGCGAAGGTCATCAAGGGTCTGCCGCGTGCTCGGTGCCCTGAGTCGAAGGTGACCCCGGAGCTGGCGAACGACAAGTCGTTGGGCCTGCACCCGATCGTGGCCGGGTTCGATGAGTGCCAGGTCCCCTTCGAGCACGACAAGTACGGGGCCGAGATCGAGGAGATCGCCACCGACCTGGGCAAACGCGGTCCGGCGCTCGGCATGGTGACCCTGTTCGGCACCCAGCGCCCGGACGCGAAGTCCCTGCCCACGGGCATCAGCGCGAACGCGGTGCTGCGGTTCTGCCTGAAGGTCATGGGCCAGCCCGCCAACGACATGGTGCTGGGCACGTCGATGTACAAGGCCGGCTACCGGGCCACGATGTTCTCCCGCACCGACCGGGGCATCTGCTGGATGGCCGGCGAAGGCGACGACCCGCGCATCGTGGCATCCGCGTTCGTGGACGCGCTCGGAGCCGAACAGGTCGTGGCCCGCGCCCGCAAGATGCGCGAGGAGTACGGCAACATCACCGGCCACGCGGTCGGCGAACTGCCGCAGTCCGACGAGGCCGCGTTCGACCTGCTCGCCGACGTGGTGGCCGTGGTGCCCGCCGACGAGGACAAGGTGTGGAACGAGAAGGTCGCCGCCCGCCTCGCCGCCATGCGCCCGGAGGTCTACGGCGGGTGGAAGGGCGAGACGGTCACCAGCAACCTCAAGCCCTACGGCATCACCACACAGGACGTGTGGGGCACCACCACCGCCGGCAAGGGCACCACACGGCGCGGCATCGCCCGCGCTGACCTCCTCAAGGCCATCACCGTGCGTGACGGAAAGAAGTCCGGGGACTGACGAGCACCGGTGCTAGACCTAGCAGCCACCGCTGCTAGGTCTAGCACCCTCGCTAGCACCCCAAACCGGGTGTGATCAGCCACCTCGCACCTAGCACCCCACCTGCGAAAACCTCGAAAACCCGCCGGAAGGCACTTCCATGACCCTCCTCCTCCCTGCTAGCGCCTGCCTCCTCATCATCACTCTGTGTTACGCGAGTCTGTGTGCGGCCAGCCCCTTCGGGAACTGCCGCAAGTGCAAGGGCTTCGGCTACGCGCTCAAGACAGACCGCCGCGGGCGCCCCAAGCCCGGCAAGACCTGCCGCCGCTGCCGGGGCGACCGCAAGCGCATACGCGTCGGCCGCCACCTGTTCAACGTCGCGATGCGCCTGCACCACGACGGCACCCGCCCCACCCGATCGGAGAACCTGCCGTGGCTGTGACCGTCTCCCTCGTTCTGCTCTTCGGCGCCCTGCTCGGCTTCCTGCTGAAGATGAAGGCCATCGGCGTCGGCGTGTGCTTCGTCGCCGTGATGTTCGGCTTCCTCCTCGCGTCCACCGGAGCCGCCGGGCCCATCAACCGCGGGATCACCGGCGCCGCCCACTCCATCGGCCAGTGGAACCCCTGACCCCCCAACGGGAGCTGTCATGAACCCCAACCCCGAACCCACCGGCCGCATCACGCTCATGGCCGCCGGCGAACTGCGCGACGCACTCACCGCCCTCCAGTGCGGGGACACCGCCGCAGCCGCGTACGGGCTGATGAGCATCGACCCCGCATCCTGGCAGGCCATCGAACAACGCCTCGCCGCACTCGCCGGCACGCTCCCCGACCTGCTGGCCACCACCCGGGCCGGCGCGGCATGAACGCCGACCTGATCGCCGCCGCGTGCCTTTTCGGCCCCGGCATCCTCGCCGCCCCCGCCCTGGCCGTCGGCTATGTGCGGGGGCGCCGGGAGATCGCCGCTGTCGATCTGGTGTTGGGCGAGACCCGGAGCGAGACGCCCGAGCCGCCGCCCGATGCCCGCGAACCCCTCCCCGTATCGGTCCCCGAGCCGGTCGCCGGCCTGGCAACCGTCCTCACGTTCCCCGCCCACCGCGCCGCCTAGCCACGAACCGAGAAGGAATCCCCAATGTCGAATCCCAGCCCGAGGGACCTGGCGGATACAGCCGCTGAGGCAATCCGCAGCCTCAACCACGCCACCTTGAGCACCAAGGGTGAGCTGACCTATCCCAGCGACGCGTACGAGGTGGTTGCCGCGCTCACGCAGCTCACCCAGCGTCTGCCGCAAACCTTCGACCAGCTCGCCCACTTCCTGGGGACGCTCCCCAAGACCGGCACGGTCACTGCGGACTACGGCACACCGGATGAGCACCTGGCCCAGTCCCGCTCAGCCCTCGCCTCAGCCGCGCTCATCGCCCGCACCCTCGCTGACCACCTGGCCCGCGCACAGGACGCGCTCGCTCCCCTCACTTACGACGACGCCACCGACGAAGAGCCGTGCGGCGAAGGCATGTGCATCTGCTACTGCACCGGCTTCCTGCACCCGTGCGGCTGCGACTGCCCGCACGACGAGGACTGCGACTGCCCCGACTGCATGCCCGACGCCTGAATACGCCCGGGGCGGTCGCCTCTCACCACAAGCCGCGACCGCCCCGGTTTCTCCGTCCCTTCGGCCCACAGGAGATACCCGCCCGTGACGAAACCCGTACCCAAGACCGCTTCCGAGCCCGTGAAGGCGTTCAGTTTCGGGGGTGGCTGGCAGTCCATGGCCGCCCTCGTGCTGGCCGCGCAAGGAACCCTGGACTACCGCACGTTCATCTTCGCCAACGTCGGTGACGACTCCGAGAAGCCCGCCACCCTCGCTTACGTCCGTGATCACGCCCGCCCGTTCGCCGCCGCCCACGGCATCGACCTGACCACCGTGGGACGCATCCGCCGCGACGGCACCCCCGAAACCCTCTACGGCCGCATCACCCGCGAAGGCTCCCGCTCCCTGCCCATACCCGTGCGGATGTCGAACGGGGCACCCGGCACCCGGGCCTGTACCGGGGACTTCAAAATCAAGGTCATCGGCAAGGAACTCAAACGCCGGGGAGCAAGCCGCACCAACCCCGCCACGGTGGGGATCGGGATCAGCGTCGATGAGATCAGCCGCGCCAACAACCGCCGCTGCGAACCTCACGAGCGGATCGAGTATCCGCTGCTGGAGCTGGGGATCCGTCGCACCGACTGCGCCCGCATCATCCGTTCGGCGGGTCTGCCGGTCCCGCCGAAATCGGCGTGCTGGTTCTGCCCCTTCTCCCGCCCGGAGAACTGGCACGACATGCGCCGCGACGAACCGGCCCTGTTCGCCAAAGCCTGCGACCTCGAAGCGCTGCTGAACCGGCGCCGCGACACGCTCGGCAAGGACCACGTGTGGCTGACCCGGTTCCTGCGCCCCCTGGCGGTGGCCATCCCGGACGGCGTGGACACCCTGCCCTTCGACGACGCCGACCCCGGATGCGACTCCGGATGGTGCATGACATGAGCAGCCTTGATCGAACCCGAACCACCCGCGAACACGACGTGAAGGAGGTCGGGCCATGGGCCTGACGTTCACCGACATCTTCTGTGGCGCCGGAGGATCCTCCACCGGCCTCGTTGCCGCTGGGATGGAGCTGAAGCTTGCCGCGAACCACAGCCGGATCGCGATAGCCACCCACGCCGCGAACCACGACGCGGAACACATCTGCGCGGACATCAACAACTACGACATGCGGCGCCTGCCGCGCACCGACATCCTGTGGGCCTCCCCGATCTGCCAGGAATCCAGCCCCGCCGGCGGACGCAAGCGCCGCGCCAAGGGCCAGACGGCGTTCACGTTCGAGGAGTACGGGGCGGTCGAGCCCGCCGCGTGGGAGCGCACCCGGGCCACCGCCTACGACGTGATCCGCGCCACCGAGATCCACCGCTACCGGGCGGTGCTGTGCGAGAACGTCGTCGAGTTCGCGGCGGACTGGGAGCTGTTCGACTGGTGGCGGGCCGGCATGGAAAAGCTCGGCTACCACTCCCAGATCGTGTCCGTCTCATCAGCGCACGTCGGCGGTGCGGGCAACGTGCACGCCCCGCAGTGGCGCGACCGGATCTACATCGTCTACACCGCCCACGGCATCCCGCTACCGGACCTCAAGCCCCGGCCCCGGGCGTTCTGCGCGGCCTGTGGCGAGGATGTGGACGCGGTGCAGTCGTGGCGCAACGGGCGCCGGATCGGGAAGTACAAGCAGCAGTACGACTACCGGTGCCCCAACAGCGCCTGCCGTCACGCGGTGGTCGAACCGTACGTGCGGGCAGCGGCCGACATCATCGACTGGACCAACACCGGCGTCCGCATCGGCGACCGCACCCGCCCCCTGGCCGCCAAGACGATGGAGCGGATCCGGACCGGGCTGCGGCTGTTCCCGACACAGCGCAGCGTGCTGACCGTCAACCACGGCGGCCACCAGGGGCGCTCGGTGCCCGCCGACGCCGGTCCGCTGCCCGCCCGCACGGTGAAGATCGGTGAGGGGCTGCTCGTGCCGTGCGGCGGTGGATGGAACGCCACCGCGACCACCACGGCGGACCCGATGCGGACCCGGATGGCCAACCCCAAGGGCTATGAAGCGCTGCTGGCACCGCCGTTCGTCGTGGAATACCGGCGCAACGGCACCGCCGAATCCGTCGTGCGCCCGCTGGCCACCGTCACCGCCGGCGGTAATCACCACGGGCTGGTCATCCCCTACCGCAACGCCGCACCCAAGAGCACAGGGGATCCCCTGCACACGCTGGCCACCCGGGATTCGGCCGCCCTGGTGGCCCCGGCACCGGAGATCGAGGACTGCTACTTCCGGATGCTTCAGCCCCGCGAACAGCTCACCGCCCAGCGCTTCCCCGCCTCGTACATCGTGCACGGCACCAAGGGCGAACAGACCGCACAGGCCGGAAACGCCGTGTCCTGCAACGTCGCCCAATGGATCGGCGAGCGCGTCGCCGCCTCCCTCGCCTAACCCGCCCCACCGCACCGGGCCGGACGTTCCGGCGCCGAGATCACCGAGGCCGCGCAGGAGTCCTGTCGGTAGATGTGCCCGGGGCGGTCGCCTCTCACCACAAGCCGCGACCGCCCCGGTTTCTCCGTCCCTTCGTCAGAAACAGGAGAACCCCCAGCATGACCCATCAACGCGCCAATCCGTTGCTCTCCACAGCGCTGGACCTGGCCGCATCGAGCGTGCCAGTGCTGCCGCTGAGGCAAGGGAAAGTGCCTTTCGGGAACTGCCAGACCTGCTCCGGTGGCACCTGCGGTGGACGCCCCCACATGAAATCCGCAGGCACCTGCCGGTGCGCGGCACCCTGCCACGGCTGGGCCGCCGCCACCACCGACCCCGCCGTCATCACCTCACCGACATGGGCGCGGGCCTGGCGCACCGCGGCAGCGGTGGCCTACCACCCTGGCGGCGTCGGCCTCACCGTCCTCGACCTCGACAACCCGGCCGCCATCGCGTGGGCCCGCGCGAACCTGCCCGGTACACGGACCGTGCCGACGACCCGAGGCGAGCACTGGCTCTACCGGGGCGCCATGCAGTCCGCGAACGCCGTACGGCCAGGCATCGACATCAAATCCACGATGGCCTACGCCCGCTGGCTCGGTCCCGGCACCGGCACCATCGCGGCACTGCCGGATGCCGTCCGCGCCCTGGCCGTGAAGGAACCCCCCGCCGTACGTCCGGCGGGCGTCCCCGTGCCCGCACGGGCCGGCGACAGCGGATGCCCTCACCGCACGGCCACCTATCTGGACCGTGGCATCGCGATGGCTGAGCAGCGGATCACCCAGGCCCGCGAGTCGGTGCACGCGACCGTGTACCGGACGTTCCTCGCGGTGCTGTCCGTCCATGGCCGGTGCGGCTGCCTCACCCAGGCGCACACCGCGCGACTGTTCACCGCAGCCCAGGCCAAGGGGGAATCGCCCCGGCACTGCACCGACGCGTGGACCAACGCCCGCACCAGGTTGGGACTGTGACATGGCCGAGGACGAGAAGACTCCCGCCCGTGAGGTCATCACCGACTACGCCCAGGCGCACTTTCGGTACTTCCGCACCGCCGAAGGGACTGTATATGCGCAGCGCAACGGCCACCCGGTGGCCCGGCCGATGCGCTCCCAGGGCACGACCGGAAGCCATCGCCAGGAACTCATCGTCGGCATGTACCGGGACGGGGTCGGCGTGTTCAACGGGACCTCGCTCAAGGAGGCGTTGGACTTGATCGAAGCGCTCGCGCTGTACGAGGACACGCACGCGGTGAACATCCGCGTGGCCCCCGGGTTCGACGGGGCGACGTGGCTGGACCTGGGCCGCAACGACGGGCAGTCCGTCCGTATCCACCCCGCCGGCTGGGACATCCTCACCCCCGACCCCCGCGAGGTGTGCTGGCGGCGCACCCAGCTCACCGGAGAACTACCCCTGCCGGCCAAGGACACCGACGGCAAGGGCATCGACCTGCTGATGCGGCTGTGCAACTTCGCCACCGCCGAGACCGAATGCCTGGCCATCGCATGGCTGATCGGCTGCCTCGGTCCGTCCGTGCCCGTCCCCGCCCCGTTCCTCACCGGCCCCCAGGGCGCGGGGAAGTCCACCGCGGGGCGGATGCTCCTGCGGATCATCGAGGGCATGAGCGGTGACCTGCGCCGGGCACCGAAGGACGAGGAAAACCTGATCGCGGCGGTCGCGGCAGGGTGGGTCACCGCCCTGGACAACCTCTCCCACATGACCCCGGACCTGTCCGACGCCATGTGCTGCATCGTCACCGGCGCCGAAAGCGTCAAGCGCGCCCTGTTCACCGACGGGGACGTCTTCCGCCTCGGCTACCGGCGGCCCCTGCTCCTGACCGGTATCGACGTGGGGGTCATTCGGCCCGACTTCGCGGAACGGCTCCTGCCGCTGCGGCTGGAGCGGCCCCGCGTGCGGCGCACCGAGGCCGAACTGTGGGCCGAGTACACGGAGGTTCTGCCCATCGTTCTCGGCTCCCTCCTGGACCTCACGGTCAAAGTCCGCGCCGTGGACGCGGAAACTCCGACCGATCTTCGGATGGCGGACTTCGCGCACCTGTGCGCGCAACTGGATGCGGCAGCCGGCCTTGGGGCGCTGGCCGCTTACCGGGCCAGCCTCGATGACCTGAACGACGACGTGATCGAAGGCGACCTCCTCGCCCAGACCGTCCTCCAGCACGCGGAAACCCTCGACCCGGGCTCAGAGCAGCGCATGACCTCCACCCAGTGGCTGCACTGCCTCAGCCGCCTCCACAGCGGCGACGAACTACGCCCCCTACCCAAAGGCTGGCCGACCACCGGCAAAGTCCTCTCCGACCGCCTCAAGCGCCTCCAGCCCACCCTGGCCGCACGCGGCGTCCTCATCGACACCGGCCGCACCAGCGAAGGCCGCTACCTCGAAATGACCCGCCCCAGCGCCCCGCCCCCGGGCGAACAGGAACGGGCGTTCTGACCCGCGCCCACGCTCACCCGGACAAGCAAGAGGAGCACCAGCCCCCGGGGGGTGCTCCTCTTGCTGTTCGGCGGAACGCCGCCCCAAGGTCGCGCCGCGCAGCGGCTCCTTCTTCACGCTGTAAGGCCCACCGAACAACAGCAAACACCCCTTCTTTTTTCCTAAGAAGGAAGAACCTGCGTCATCTGCGTCATGCAAGCCGAAAAACCAGCCCTGACCTGCGGCAACAAGCATGACGCAGACGGCAGTACCTGCGTCATCCTGCGTCATCTGCGTCATGCGATGACGCAGCCCATGACGCACCCATGACGCAGCCCCCAACCTCTGCGTCACACGAAACCCCAGGTCAAAAGCGCGCGTGACGCTGATGACGCAATGACGCAGAAATCCGCACCTCGGACAGGCGCAACGTATCCGCGCCCGTCCCGCGCGTACCGCCCTCCCCCTGCCGCTCACCACCTCAGGGAGCCAACGTGACCACCGACCCTGAAACCGAATACGACCCCACCTTGGTCCTGCTCACCGTCGAAGAGGCCGCCCGTCGCCTCAGTATCGGCCGGACCTACTGCTACCGCCTCATCCGCCTGGGAGCACTGGAGTCCATCCCCGTGGGCCGCCTGCGCCGTGTCCCCGCCGATGCAGTCCCGGCCTGCCTCGCACACCTGCGTAGCGCCAACCGCGCCGCCTGACGAATTCACGGCGACGGACAGCCCGATGCGGTTGTCCGCCGCCGCTCCCTTTTCCGCCCCTATCGGGAGACGCTTGTGTCAGAGAACGAAAAACGCACTCGTAAGCCCAACGGCGAGTCCACTATCTACTTCGGCAAAGACGGCCGTTGGCACGGCCGCGTGACCGTGGGTGTGAAGGACGACGGCACACCCGACCGCCGGCACGTCTCCCGCAAGACCAAGGCCGAGATTCATAAGGCGGTGCGGGAGTTGGAGAAGAAGCGGGAATCCGGCGTCATGCCCAAGGCCGGTAAGCCCTGGACGGTCAAGCTGTGGCTTGCCCATTGGGTCGAGAACATCGCCAAACCGGTGATCAGCGTGAACACCTACGCCGGATACGAGGTCGCGGTACGCGTCCACCTCACGCCCGGTCTTGGGGCACACCGGCTCGACAAGTTGGAGCCGGAACACATTGAGCGCTTCTACGCCCGAATGAAGGCCCAAGGCAGCAAGGCTGCGACCGTTCACCAATCGCACAGAACCTTGCGGGCCGCGCTGAATGAAGCGGTCCGCCGCCGGCACCTCGCGGTGAATCCCGCGAGGCTGGCCAAAGCACCCAAGCCGGATGGGGATGAGGAAGAGGTCGAGCCCTACTCCCTCGAAGAGGTCGCGCGGCTGATGGACGCCGCCGCGGACCGGCGGCACCCCGTGCGTTGGTTCCTGGCGCTCGCTATCGGGCTACGGCAGGGAGAAGCGCTCGGGCTCAAGTGGATCGACCTGGATCTCGACAACGGCGTTCTGCGGGTCCGCCGCAGTCGGCTGCGGCCGAAGTACGCCCACGGCTGCGAGAAGCCGTGTGGGAGGAAACCCGGGTACTGCAAACAGCGGAAGCCGATCCGGCCGGCCACGAAGGAAACGAAGTCCCGGGCAGGGAAGCGGCCGATCGGGTTGCCCCCGCAACTCCTCCCGATGCTCAAGCTCCACCGTGAGCAACAGGAGAGGAGCAAGGAGAACGCCCGGCAGCTTTGGGAGGAAGGCGGGTGGGTGTTCACGGACGACGTGGGCCGCCCCGTGAATCCGCGCTACGACTGGGACGAGTGGAAGCGGCTGTTGAAGGCTGCGAAGGTGCGGGACGGCCGTCTGCATGACGCTCGTCACACGGCCGCCACGGTGCTGCTGCTCTTGGGCATCCCGGACACCGCCGTTGACGGGATCATGGGATGGGAGCCGGGCGGAGCGATGCGCCGCCGGTACCAGCACATGACGGCCCCGGTCTTGAAGAACATCGCCGACAAGCTCGGACACGCGCTCTGGCCGACCGTGAATCTCGCGCCGGAAGAGATCGCCGCCCGCGTGAAGGAAGCGCTCGACAGCGCGCCCGGGGAGGCATCGGACGATGGAGACGACAACGGGGGAGGGGGGTCCGTAGGGGCGAACTGAGACCAGAACTGAGACCAGGGACGAACGAAAGCCCCGCCTCTCGCGAGGCGGGGCTTTCGTGTGTACTGCTCACGAGCGGTAGCGGTGGGATTTGAACCCACGGTGAAGTTGCCCCCACACACGCTTTCGAGGCGTGCTCCTTAGGCCGCTCGGACACGCTACCGAGAGAGAGCTTAGCCCACGTGGGGCCGTGCTCCGAAATCGCCCGAGCGGAAGAACCGGGTGAGGAGGGCGGAGCACTCTTCGGCGAGCACTCCCTGGATGACTTCGGGGCGGTGATTGAGCCGGCGGTCGCGGACGACGTCCCACAGGGAGCCCACGGCGCCGCCCTTCTCGTCCAGTGCCCCGTACACGACCCGGTCGAGCCGGGAGAGGACGATCGCGCCCGCGCACATGGTGCAGGGCTCCAGTGTGACGACGAGGGTGCAGCCGGTCAGCCGCCACTCTCCGACCGCCTGAGCGGCGTCGCGGATCGCGAGCACCTCGGCGTGGGCGGTCGGGTCACCGGTCGCCTCGCGTTCGTTGCGGCCCCTGCCGATGACCACGCCGTCCGGGCCGAGTACGACCGCGCCCACCGGCACATCGCCGGTGCGCGGGGCGAGCCCGGCCTCTTCCAGGGCATGGCGCATCGGCCCGGTCCACGGGTCGCGCAGCGGATCGCGGGGAGGACCGGGCGGGGGTGGTGCGGTGCTCAGCGGACCGCCTCCAGAACGTCGGCACAGCCGATCGCCTCGGCGATCTCACCGAGCGCCTCTCCGGTGAGCGCGCCGTCACCGCTGAGGTCCAGCAGCTCCTTGTCGCTCATACCGAGATCGGACAGCAGGCCGGCCTCGCCGAGCGGGCCGGCCGGCACATGGTCCTCGGTGGGGCCGGGGACCACGTCCTCGTCGGCATCGTCGTCGTCGCCGTCCTCGGTACCGTCGAGGTCGACCAGGACGTCGAGGGGGTCCTCGGGGTCCCGGCCGAGCAGTTCGTCGGTGAGCAGGATCTCTCCGTACGAACTACGGGCTGCCGCGGCGGCATCGGACACATAGATCCTGGGGTCCTCTTCACCATCGACGCGGATGACACCGAACCAGGCGTCCTCCTGCTCGATGAAGACCAGAACCGTTTCCTCCTCGGCGATGGCCGCACGGGCCAGGTCGCTCAGATCGCCGAGGGTTTCCACATCGTCGAGATCAGGTTCGCTCGCTTGCCAACCGTTCTCGTTGCGCGCGAGCAGTGCGGCGAAGTACACCGTGACTCTCCCACAGGTCTCAGGCCGTCCGGACCGGGCGGGGAGCACCCCACCCACTCGGCATCGTGGCAGAAAGCTGGGCTTTGCGAAGGGTCTTCCGCACTCCGACGTGCCAGGTCTTCATCACGTCGGGCTGCGGAACACCCTCAGGAGGCGGCTTCCGGCCCGCCCCCGCACCGTTTCCGGACGTTCCGGAGGTCCGGCAGGTCACCAGCGGAACGTCCGCATTCGCATGGCCTGCCGCATGCGTGCCGCGCGCGCCCTGCGCGGTTGTACGCGCTCGCGCAGCTCCTTGGCCTCGTTCAGCTCGCGCAGGAACATCACCCGGCGTCTGCGGCGCTCCGCGTCGCGTTCTTCCTGGGTCTTGCGTTTGGTCTGCTTGTTCCGCGCTTTCGGCTGACCGGGCTCTTCCGGCTTGTCACCGTTCTCGCTCCGCTCCGGCATGTGGCACCACCCGTGGGGGGTCGGGGCACCCGGGGGCGCTCCGGGCGTATGTGCACAGTTTCCCTCTACCGTGCGGTTTGATGCGTGTTCGGCGGAGAGTCGGCAGAGCATCGGTGGAGAGAGCGAGCGGCGGCGGGGACCCCTGGGACTCGGTTAATGTCGGGTGCATGCGGATCCACGTAGTCGACCACCCGTTGGTCGCGCACAAGCTCACCACCCTGCGCGACGAGCGCACCGACTCGCCGACCTTCCGTCGGCTGGCCGATGAACTCGTCACCCTGCTCGCCTACGAGGCGACCCGCGACGTGCGTACCGAGCAGGTCGACATCCGGACCCCGGTCGCCCCGACCACCGGCGTACGGCTCTCCTACCCGCGTCCGCTCGTCGTCCCGATCCTGCGGGCCGGCCTGGGCATGCTGGACGGTATGGTCCGGCTGCTGCCGACCGCCGAGGTCGGTTTCCTCGGCATGATCCGTGACGAGGAGACCCTGGAGGCGAAGACCTACGCCACCCGGATGCCGCAGGACCTCTCCGGCCGCCAGGTGTACGTCCTCGACCCGATGCTGGCCACCGGTGGCACGCTGGTCGCCGCCATCAACCTGCTCATCGAGCGCGGCGCGGACGACGTCACCGCGATCGTGCTGCTCGCGGCGCCCGAGGGCATCGAGGTCATGGAGCGGGAGCTGGCGGGCAAGCCGGTCACCGTCGTCACCGCCTCGGTCGACGAGGGGCTCAACGAGAACAGCTACATCGTCCCCGGCCTGGGCGACGCGGGGGACCGGCTCTACGGCACCGCCGGATAGCCGATCGGCTCTACGGCACCGCCGGATAGCCGCCGCAGGGCCGCGACACGAACTGGACGTCGGATGCGAGAAGCCCCGGACCTGGTGGTCCGGGGCTTCTCAGCGTTCTCGGTCTTCCGGGCGGCTGTCGTGCCCTTGCGGCCTTTAGCAGCTGGGCGAGGGCGCCGGGGTCGGGTTGGCCGCGACGGCCAGGGCCTTCGCGGCGTCCTTCGGGTCGGCCAGCTTCGTGTAGGGCGTCCCGATCAGCAGGTCCACGCCCGGGCCCGCCCGCTTCGGGTCGATCTTCACCGTGGAGCCCGCGACCTGCGTGCCGACGACCTTCGCCGCCTGCGCACCGGCGGGGCCGGCCACGATCAGCGCCGGCACCGTGACCTTCTTGTCGTACTCGATCGGCGCGTTGCTGAACTTGATGACGCGGAAGCCGCGCTTGGCCAGCTCATCGGCCGTGGTCTTGGCCAGCCCGCCCTTCGCCGTCGCGTTGAAGACCGTGACCCCGATCGAGGCCGGCGGGGGCAGCGGGGCGGGCTTGCCGGTCGCCGTGGGCGCGGCGGCGGCCGTCGGCTTGCAGCTCGCCGGGGCCGCGTGGGCCTGGGCGGGGCCCTTGTCCTTGCCGCCGGTGAAGACGTCGATGAGTTGTAGCGTGCCCCAGCCGATCAGGCCGAGTACCACCACCGAGGCGACGATGGCCAGGGCGGTACGGCCGCGCCTTCGCGGCCGGCCCATTCTCGGGTACTGGTTTCCGGTGATCCGGTACTTCCCGCCCATGCCGGAAGGGGTGAGCATGCTCATGGGCGCAGCGTAGTGCGCTCATCGCCGGAGCGTACTAAATGATCAATGAATGGCGGACAGCCGAACCCGAAAGGGCGAACAGCCGCCTCCGAACAGCCGCCCCCACAGGGCGGGTCCGCAGGCGGGTCCGTACGGCCGCCTCGGTCAGTCCATCTCCAGGACGCGGGCATGCAGAACCTGGCGCTGCTGGAGCGCCGCCCGGACCGCCCGGTGCAGACCGTCCTCGAGATACAGGTCACCGTGCCACTTCACGACATGCGCGAAGAGGTCGCCGTAGAACGTCGAGTCCTCGGCGAGCAGGGTTTCCAGGTCGAGCTGGCCCTTGGTGGTGACCAGCTGGTCGAGGCGTACCGGACGTGGAGCGACATCCGCCCACTCTCGCGTGCTGACCCGGCCGTGGTCGGGGTACGGCCGCCCGTTTCCGATGCGCTTGAAGATCACACGGAAAGCCTACCGGGCGAGCCCGTGCGGGCGCAGCAGTGGCGGAGGAGTGCAAAGGTGGTATTTACGTCGATAGCCGGACCTAGCGGGAGCCTGTCATGACCGATCCGCAAGCCCAGGCGGCACTTCCGGCCGATCCGCCCGCGGATTCGCCTGTCGGCGCGTCCCCCGCGCAGTCCGCCGATGCGCCGTCCGGTACGTCTCCCGATGCGCCATCCGTCCCGTCCGCCGGGGCGTCCGCCGTCCCGTCCACCGACCGGCCCGGCCCCGCGGCGGATCTGCCGGGCCCCGCCGCGACGATCCTGGCCGGCTACACCTTCACCGGGCCGGCGCTCGACCTGGGCGCGCTGCTGTGGGACGGCACCTGCCACGCCGACGCCCAGATCCGCATCCCGCTCGGCATGCTCAACCGGCACGGCCTCGTCGCGGGCGCCACCGGCACCGGCAAGACCAAGACGCTGCAGCTGATCGCCGAACAGCTGTCGGCCAACGGGGTGCCGGTGTTCCTCGCCGACGTCAAGGGCGATGTCTCCGGGATCTCCGCCCCCGGTCAGCCGAACGACAAGGTCGCGCAGCGCACCGCCGAGGTCGGCCAGAGCTGGGCGGCATCCTGCTTCCCCGCCGAGTTCTACGCGCTCGGCGGCATCGGCGCCGGTATCCCGCTGCGGGCGACGGTCACCGGCTTCGGCCCGATCCTGATGTCGAAGGTGCTCGGGCTGAACCAGACGCAGGAGCAGTCGCTCGGCCTGATCTTCCACTACGCCGACACCAAGGGCCTGGAGCTGATCGACCTCAAGGACCTGCGGGCCGTCATCGCCTTCCTCACCTCCGACGTCGGCAAGGGCGAGCTCAAGAACATCGGCGGCATCTCGTCCGCCACCGCCGGTGTCCTCATGCGGACCCTGACGGCGTTCGAGGCGCAGGGCGCCGAGCCGTTCTTCGGCGAGCCCGAGTTCGACACCAGCGAACTGCTGCGGACCGCGCCGGACGGGCGCGGGATGGTGTCGGTGCTGGAACTGCCCGCCGTCCAGGACCAGCCGCAGCTCTTCTCCACCTTCCTGATGTGGCTGCTCGCGGACCTCTTCCAGGACCTCCCGGAGGTCGGCGACACCGACCGGCCCAAGCTGGTCTTCTTCTTCGACGAGGCCCATCTGCTCTTCAACGGCGCGTCGAAGGCGTTCCTCGACGCCATCACCCGGACGGTGCGGCTGATCCGCTCCAAGGGCGTCGGCATCTTCTTCGTCACCCAGACCCCGAAGGACGTGCCCTCCGACGTCCTCGCCCAGCTCGGCAACCGCGTCCAGCACGCCCTGCGCGCCTTCACCCCCGAGGACGCCAAGGCCCTGAAGGCGACCGTCTCGACGTTCCCCAACTCCGCCTACGACCTGGGCGAGCTGCTGACCGCGCTGGGCACCGGCGAGGCCGTCGTCACCGTCCTCAGCGAGAAGGGCGCGCCGACCCCGGTCGCCGCCACCCGGCTGCGGGCTCCGCAGTCCCTGATGGGACCCATCGACGCGGCCACGATGGACACGGCCGTCAAGTCGTCGCCGCTCCACGCCCGCTACGCGCAGGCCGTCGACCGCGAATCGGCCTACGAGAAGCTGAACGCGGCCGCCGACGCCGCGATGGCCCCGGCGGCCGGCCGGCAAGCCGCCGAGGCGCCCGCGAAGTCCGCTGGAAAGGCGGGCGGGAAAGCCGCGGGGAAAGCGGCCGAGGGGGAGAAGAGCGTCGTGGAGCAGGTCGTCGGCAGCGGTGTCTTCACATCACTGACGCGCTCGCTGGGCACCCAGATCGGCCGCGAGATCAGCCGCTCGCTCTTCGGCACGCGCAAGCGCTGACATCATCGGGGCTCCGGTCGGACGGGTGCCGGCGCCCCAGCCGGCGCCCCAGCCGGAGCCCCAGTCGGGGCCCCAGGAGTCCGCTGCATCCCGCCCTTCCTGGCTCCCCGGAAGAACTTTGGCTCCCCGGAAAAACTTTTCGGCGTTCACTGTCAACCGGACGCGGGGGCCCAGGCGTATGCCTGGTGAGTCCGCGGAGAATCTGGAGTGAGTGTTGACCGTCGAGGAGTTCGAGGAGTTCTACGCGCATGCGGTGGGACGCCTCACGGGTCAGCTCTATGTGATGCTCGGTGACCTGCACGAGGCGCAGGACGTCGTACAGGAGGCCTTCGTCCGCGGCTGGAGCCGGCGGCGGCAGCTGGACCGCAACGGGGCTCCGGAGGCCTGGATCCGTACGGTCGCCTGGCGGCTCGCGGTGAGCCGGTGGCGCGGCCGCCGGCGCTCCGACGACGCCTGGCAGCGGCACGGCGGCACGCCGTCCGTCGAGGGACCAGGTCCCGAGCCGGTGGCCCTGGTGTCGGCGCTGCGCGAACTGTCGCCGCGGCAGCGGCGCACGGTGGTCCTGCACTACGTCTGCGATCTGTCCGTGGACCAGATCGCGGCCGAGACCGGAGTCTCCAGCGGCACCGTCAAGACGCATCTGCACCGGGGCCGGGCGGCGCTCGCCGACCGCCTGACGGATCCGGCCGATCCGGGCGGCCGGGGCGGTTCCGGTGATTCCGGCGGTTCCGGTGATCCGGGCGGTCCGGGCGGTCCTGGCGATCCGAACGCTTCGCATCGTTCGCACGATTCGCACGCCGAGGAGGCTCCCGGTGCCTGAGCTCCACGACCCCCACGACCCCCGTGACCGGCACGACCCGCACGGTCCGAATGCGCCGGAGGACGCGGTGACGAGCGCGCTCAAGAACGCCGCCGCTGCCGGGCAGACCGCGGCGGCCCCCGTCCCCGTGGCCGTGATCATGGCGCGCGGCGACCGGGTCCGGCGCCGCCGGACGGCCGCGTACGCGCTCGCCGCCTGCCTGATGGTCGGCGGTACGGGCATCGCGGCGGCAGCCGTCCTGCCGTTCGGCGGCGGAACGGTCGCTCCCGCGACATCGCCCTCCGTTTCGTACCCGGACGGTGCATCACCGACCCCGCCACAACCGCTGCCGACGCAGTCGAGGTCCGGGCAGCCCAGCGACTCGCCGACCGCGACCGGGACGACACACGGCACGGACTCCCACGGCATGGCGACCTACGGGCCGGGCGGGCCGCCCGCCGGTACGGCCACCTCGGTCCCGCCGCCGGGCAGCACGACGCAGTCGACGCTGCGGACCACCTCGCCGCCCGGCTGATCTCCGCCCGGCTGATCTCCGCCACCTCCCGCACCACCTCCTGAACGAACCGGTCGCGCCGCCGGGCGATCCCGCATGCCCAAAACGCCCGCCCCCGCCCTCCCACCTCACCGTCCGGAGCCGAACATGTCCGTCGTACCAGCCCCGCGGACGCGGGAGGCCGAGGCCGAGGCCGAAGCGGGGCCGCACCAGCTGCTGCCCTCCCCCAGGCGGGGCCAGAGCGGCCGCCCACGTGAGCACCGTCCACCGGCACCGGCACCGGCGCGTTCGGCCGTACACCGGCTGCTCGCCTCGGTCAGCGCCAACGACCGGAAGGTGCTCGCGCTCTATCTGCTCACCCGGGCCGGGATCTGGATCACCGCCTACTGCACCGGCTGGCTGTTCACCGGGGACGGCCGGGCAAAGGATGCACCGCCGCTGCTCTCGCGGTGGGAGCAGTGGGACTGGTCGTACTTCGTCCGCATCGCCCAGTACGGCTACTTCGGCAGCCCCGACGGGTCCGCCTCCGCCCCTCCCGACAACCGCGAGGCGTTCTTCCCCGGCCTTCCCCTGCTGCTCCGCGCCGTGCACACCGTCGTGCCCAGCTGGACGGTGGCGGGCCTGCTGATCTCGCTCGTCGCCGGGGCTGTCGCGGTCCTGGCCCTCGCCCGAATAGCCCGCCTCCACCTCGCCGCGAAGAACACGGAAACCGGCGAAGGCGACCCGGGGGAGCACGCGGTGTTCTTCCTCCTGCTGTCGCCCTGCGCGGTGTTCCTGGCCGTCGGCTACACCGAAGCCCTCTTCCTGGCCCTCGCGCTGCCCGCCTGGCTGGCCGCGAAGAAGGGCCGCTGGCCGCTGGCGGCGGTCCTGGCCTGCTGCGCCACCACCGTCCGTATCAGCGGACTGTTCCTCGCGGCCGCCCTGGCCGTAGAATTCCTGACCGCCACCGGCCTCCGCGACCGCCTGCGCGCCCTCCCCTGGCTGGCCCTTCCCGCGTTGCCCGCCTTCGCCTACACCTGGTACCTGCACACCAGGACCGGCGACTGGATGGCCTGGAAGCACGCCCAGGAACGCGGCTGGTTCCGGCAGTTCCACACCCCGTGGGAGGCCTGGCAGAACACCTGGGACTCGGCCTTCTCCCACGCCCAGACCACCGGCTACGCCTTCATGTTCCGGGCCGAACTCGTCGCCATGGTGGTCGGCCTGCTCCTCCTCGCCCGCCTCCTGCAACGCCGCCGGTGGCCGGAGGCCGCCTACATCGCCCTCACCCTCTGGGCACTCGGCACCTCGTACTGGTACATGTCCATCCCCCGCGCCACCCTCCTGTGGTGGCCCCTGTGGACCGGTCTCGCCCGCTGGGCCCTCCACCGCCCCTGGATCCGTACCGCCTACGTCTGCCTGTCCGCCCCCCTGATGACCGTCCTCGTGGTGGCCTTCACCTCCGGCCGCTGGGCCGGCTGACGAACACCTGCCGACTCGCCGGAACCCCTTCGTCGGTGCCGACCACCAAGAGGTGAGCCATCGTCAACTTCACTGAGCCGTACCTGTAGCAACGGCCGCGGCCGTTGCTCATAGAGGGCCCCGACCGGATTCCCGGTCGGGGCTTTTATCTGTTCGGCCTCAGGATCATCCAGATGGGGACGATCCGTGCCGATGTCCTCTACGATCGCGAATCCGAACGCCCGAGGGCGTCGCGGTGCACTGACGGAGTCCGCCGGGCATATTTGTCCCCGAGTCCGGCCGGCCCGGGGTAGGAGGCAGTTTTGGTGCGAGACACCCCCCTGCTGGCCGTGCGCGGAATCTCCAAACGGTTCGGCGCCGTACAAGCTCTGAGCGGGGTCGACCTCGAGATCGGCGAGGGCGAGGCGATCGGTCTGGTCGGCGCCAACGGGGCGGGTAAGTCCACCCTGGTCAAGGTCATCGCAGGGGTGTCCCCGCCGGACAGCGGGGTGATCGAGTGGAAGGGCCGGCCGGTCGACCTCCGGACGCCGCTCGACGCGCAGAAGCTGGGCATCGTCGCCGTCCACCAGGACCTGTCGCTCTGCGACAACCTCGACACCGTCGCCAATCTCTTCCTCGGCCGCGAGGTCCGCCGGTTCGGCAGGCTCGACGAGGTCGAGATGGAGAAGCGCTCCCGTGCGCTGCTCAACGTGCTGTCCGTCCGGATCCCGAGCCTGCGCGTCCCGGTCGCCTCGCTCTCCGCCGCGCAGCGGCAGGGCGTCGCCATCGCGCGGGCGCTGCTCGGGGAGCCGGAACTCGTCATCCTGGACGAGCCCACCGCCGCGCTGGGCCCCCAACAGGCCGCCGTGGTCCTCGCACTGGTCCAGCGGCTGCGGGACCAGCGGCTCGGGGTGCTCCTGGTCAGCCATGAGATGGAGGAGGTCCGTGCGGTCACGGACCGGGTGGCGGTGCTGCGCGTCGGCCGGAACACCGGGTTCTTCGACACGAAGTACACGACCCAGGAGCAGATCGACTCGGCCGTCACCGGCAACCAGGCGATGGCCGTCACCCTCCAGCAGAGCCTGCTGCCGCACGGACTGCCCGAGCAGGACGCTCTCGACGTCGCCACCCGCTATCTGCCCGCGCGGGCGGGAGTCGGCGGCGACTGGTTCGACGTCATCCCGCTGCCGGGCGCCCGCGTCGCGCTGGTCGTCGGGGACATCGTCGGGCACGGCATGCACGCCGCCGCCACCATGGGCCGGCTGCGGACGGCGGTGCACAACTTCTCGATGCTGGACCTGCCGCCCGACGATCTGCTGGCGCACCTCGACGACCTCGTGAGCCGGATGGACAAGGACGACGTTGCCCCGGGCACCGGCACCCCCGCCGCCGGCGCGACCTGCCTGTACGCGATCTACGACCCGGTCTCGCGGCGCTGCGAGCTGGCCCGCGCCGGCCATCTCCCGCCCGCGCTCGTCCATCCCGACGGATCGGTGGAGTACCTCGACGTGCCGGCCGGTCCGCCGCTGGGCCTGGGCGGCCTGCCCTTCGAAGCGGTGGAACACGAACTGCCCGAGGGCAGCAAGCTGGTCCTCTACACGGACGGCCTGGTCGAGGACCGCAGCCGGGACATCGACGTCGGGCTCGACCTCCTCCGCACCGCCCTTGCTGGCGCCGACCGCGACCCGGAGCAGACCTGCGACGCGGTGCTCGACGCCCTGCTCCCCGCGGAACCGAAGGACGACGTCGCCCTCCTCGTCGCCCGGGCCCGCGCGCTGCCGGAGGACCGGATCGCCCGCTGGTCCGTACCGTCGGAACCCTCCGCCGTCTCCGCCGTACGGGCCGCCGCCGAGCGGCAGTTGGAGCAGTGGGGACTGGACGAACTGGCCTTCACCACGGAGCTGATCCTCAGTGAGCTGATCACCAACGCCATCCGCCACGCCGCAGGCCCGATCACCGTCCGCCTGCTGCTGGACCGCAGCCTGATCTGCGAGGTCACCGACACCAGCAGCACCTCCCCCCACCTCCGCTACGCGGCCACCACGGACGAAGGCGGCCGCGGCTTGTTCCTCGTCGCCCAACTGGCCGAACACTGGGGCACCCGCTACACCAGCGCCGGAAAGATCATCTGGTCCGAACAGCGCATCCCCACGAAGCACGTGGCACCGAACCCTGACGCATGAGGAGCGCGTCGCCGGCGTCGGCGGTACACGGCCGACTGCCCGCCTCAGGGCCCTGTGACGGGCGATGTCTTCCGCCCCGACCGCTCATCGGTCGGGGCCAGGATCCGGTAACGCTCGGTGACGGAAGATGGCCCCGCCACTCCTGGTTCGCCTTGACACCCCTGGAGGGCGGGCGTACAGAGAAGAGATGCGCCAGGGTGTGCCGGCGGACCCGCGAGGGACGCAAGTGACCGGCAGTACCGAGGCGACGCGCACCGGGATCGGTCCCGATGGTGTCCGCCGTTTTCGGCGCGGGCCCGACCCACCACAGGCCCCGCAGACCGCACCGACCGCACCGACATCACAGGCCACTGTGGGCGGCGCTGCCCCTGCCCTCCCGCCCGTGGAGACCGAGGAGCGGGACGAGCTGCTCGCCGCTGCCGTGCGCAAGGTGCTCAGGGACACCGACGCCTACTGCGGCATGGTGTACCTGCGCTCCCGTGACCGGCGCTCGCTCGTGCTGAGCACCGTCGCCGGCGTCCCCGTGTCGGCGCTGGGGTCGTTCCGCCGGATCTCCGTGCGCAGCCCGCTGCCCGCCCCGATGGCCTATCGCACCGGCCGCAGTGTGTGCCTGTCGGGGACGGAGGAGACGCTGCGGCGCTTCCCGCAGCTGCTGGTGGGCCTGCCGTACTCGTTCGCCTCCGTCTGCGCGCCGATCGTCGCAGGTCAGGAGAGCTTCGGGGTGCTGTGCGGGCTGTGGACGCCCTCGTCCGTCGGGTTGCCGCCTGGCGCCCGCCGCCACCTGCGGTCCGCGGCCAACCGGCTGGGGGCCCTGCTGGCGGAGCTGACCGCCCGGGGGGACCGGGTGGAGGGCGGGGGCGACACGGCGGTGATCGAGCTGCCCACCGCGTCGGGTACGGCGATCCGGCTGGGGTTGTTCGACTGGGACCTCACCACCGGCACCGTCGCCGCCGACGACGAGCTGTGCGCGATCTTCGACTGGGCCTCCGACCAGTTCGACGGCCGGGCCGAGACTCTGGCCGCCCGGATCCACCCGGAGGACCTGCCGGGATTCTGTTCCGCCGCCCGCAGCGCGCTGCTGGACGGCCGGGTGCTCGCCACGCGACTGCGGGTGACGGCCGGGCCGAACCGGTCGCGGACCATCGAGGTACGGGGCAGGACCTCCGGGACCGCTGCTGGTCAGGACGCTGATCATCTGTTCGGCACCGTCCTCGACACCGGGACCGGCGTCGCCGCCGCCGAGGCCGTGGAGCGGTTGCGGCAGGGCATTCTCTCGCTCGACCCGGACGGCCGGATCACCTACGCCAACCTCGGCGCCGAGCTGCTGCTGGGCGCCCACCGCGAGGAAATGCTCGGGCGGCAGCTGTGGGACTGCCTCAGCTGGCTCTCCGACCCCGCGTACGAGGACAGCCACCGAGCCGCGATGATCTCCCGCCAGTCCACCGCGTATCTCGCCTGCCGCCCGCCCGACCGGTGGCTGGCCTTCGCCTTCTACCCCGACGCGCACGGGGTCACCGGCACCGTCGTCCCGGCGAGCGGGCCCCCCGAGCACGACGGTCCGGCGCCGCAGCCGACCGAGGACGCGAAGACCCCGGCCTCGGCGTTCGGGCCGTCGACCCCCGCACGGCGCGCCGGCGTCGGGGCCATCTACCGCCTGCTGGAACTGGCCAGCACGCTGACCCAGGCCGTCACGGTCCGTGAGGTGTGCACGGCCGTCGCGGAGCAGATACTGCCGGCCTTCGGCGGCCAGGAACTGGCGATCTACGTCGTCGCGGGGAACCGGCTGAACCTCGCCCACCAGGAGGGTTACCCCGAGGCGTTCCTGGACCGTTTCGAGGGCACGCCGATGGGGGCCCGGCTGCCCGGGGTGGAGACGCTGAGCACCGGTGCGCCGATCTTCTTCGCGTCCGTCGACGAGCTGTCCGGCGCCTACCCCGGGATACCGCTGGACGAGATGTGCGCCTGGGCCTTCCTCCCGCTGATCGCCTCCGGGCACCCCGTCGGCAGCTGCATCCTGGGTTTCGACGAGCCCCACCCGTTCACGTCCGAGGAACGCGGCGTGCTGACCGCGCTCGGCGGTCTGATCGCCCAGGCGCTGGAGCGCGCCCGGCTGTACGACACCGAGTTCGCCCTCGCCCGCGGCCTCCAGAACGCGTTGCTGCCGCACCGGCTGCCCGAGGTGCCCGGTGTCGCCATCGCCGCCCGCTATCTGCCGGGGACACAGAGCATGGAGATCGGCGGGGACTGGTACGACGCGATCGTCACCGCGCAGGGACTCTGCCTGGTCATCGGCGACGTCGAGGGTCACAGCGTGGCCGCCGCCGCCACCATGGGCCAACTCCGCAGCGCGGTGCGGGCCTTCGCCACCAGTGGCTGCGAGCCGAACGAAGTGCTGGTCCGCACCAACCGGCTGCTGTCCGAGCTCGACCCAGGCCTGCTCGCCAGCTGCTGTCTGATCCAGCTGGACAGGACCGCGAGCCGGGCCCGTATCGCGCGCGCCGGCCACCTCCCCCCGCTGCTGCGGCACGCCGACGGCCACACCGACGTGCTGGAGTTCGCGGGCGGCGCCCTGCTCGGCGTCGATCCGCTGGCGGAGTACCCGATCAGTGAACTGGTGCCGCCGCCGGGCTCGGTGCTCGCCCTGTACACCGACGGGCTGGTCGAGGAGCCGGGGATCCCGATCGACGAGGGTATCGACCGGCTGCGGGTCTCGCTCGCGCACGCCGACGAGAGCTCGCTGGAGGACCTCGCCGACCGGCTGCTGGCCGACGCCCGCCTGTCGACGCACCGCGCGGACGACGTGGCGCTGCTGCTCACCGCGTTCGACGCCTAGGGGTTGTCCGACCGACCACGAACAGCCGTACCAGTAAGAACGCCGCGCTGGTAATAACACCGCGCAAGCGGGTGAACAGCTCGCTGGAACGTTCGACGACCGATCTCCGCACGGTATGCCTCCCGGTGCTGCTCAACTGATCAACCGTCAGAATTGGCTGGTGCGCCGGCCCTGCACTGGAGGGTTCATGAGATCGATTCCGCGAGGCCGGCGTACCTGGGCCGGCATCGTCACCACGGTGCTGGCCACGGTCGCGACGCTCGGTGCGGCGGGTCCGGTACCCGGGCACCACGACGACCTCGGCCCGGAGATCAGGGCGATCATGGAGAAGCCCGCCTATGAGCACGCCCAGTGGGGCCTGCTCGAGGTCGAGGGCTCGACCGGACGCGTCGTCCACTCGCAGTACCCGGACCAGTTCTTCATCCCCGGTTCGACGGGCAAGCTGGTCAGCGTGTCGAGTGCCTGGCACGCGCTGGGCGGCGAGCACCGGTTCACCACTCCCGTGCAGGCCCTCGGCCGCCGGGCCGGCAGCGTCCTGAACGGGTCGCTGGCGCTGGTCGCGCAGGGCGACCTCACCATGGGCGGCCGGACGAAGCCGGACGGCTCCGTCGCCTACACCCCGATCGACCACACGTACGCGAACGATGTTCCGGGCGCCACGCTCACGCCCGAGAACCCTCTCGCGGGGCTGGACATGATCGCCCATCAGGTCCGCCGGTCGGGCCTCACCAAGATCCAGGGCGACGTCGCCATCGACTCCCGGATCTTCAGCACCGCCTCCGCCCCGCAGCTGGACCCGCTCCCGACCCCGCTCATCATCAACGACAACGTCATCGACCTGCTGACCACCGCGACGACCCCCGGCCGCCCCGCGCAGCTCAGCTGGCGGCCCCAGGTCGCGCCCTACCAGGTGACGTCGACCGTGAAGACGGTCGCGGCGGGCGGCACGACGAACATCGTGGTCAACGCCTCGCCGGACGGCACCCGCATCAGCCTGTCGGGAACGATCGCGGCCGGCGCGAAGCCGGAGCTGCGGATCTCCCCCGTCCAGGACCCGGCGGCGTTCGGGCGCACGGCACTGATCGAGGCGCTCGCCCGGGCCGGCGTCACGGTCACCGCCCGGCCGACCGGACCGAACCCGTCCGGCCTGCTGCCGCGTTCCTACGACGGTACGCAGCGCGTCGCCGCGTACGTCTCGCCGATCTTCGCCGAGTACACGAAGCTGATCTTCAAGGTCAGCCACAACCTCGGGGCGAACCTCACGATCTGCCTGATGGCCGTCTCGACGGGCAGCCACGCGTGCGCGGACGGCTTCCCCGTGATCAACAGCTTCCTGCGCCAGGCCGGCATCGACCCGACCCAGGTACAGATGCTCGACGGCCGCGGCGGCAACCCCAATGACCGGGTCACCCCGCGCGTGGAGGACGAGATCCTGCACTACTGGCAGGGGACCGAGGAGGCGAAGCGCTTCCGTGAGGCGCTGCCGATCCTCGGGGTGGACGGCTCACTGACCTCCGTCTGCGAGGGCTCTCCCACCTGCCCGGGCAAGGGCAAGGTATGGGGCAAGCCCGGCACCTTCGCCGGCTACGACGCCGTCAACCAGCGGGCCACCGTCGGCGCATGGACCCTCGGCGGCTACCTCTCCGCGGGCCACGGACAGCTGAACACCTTCTACATCGCCATGACCGGCGGCTCCGCCCCGGACATCAACGGAGTCCTCGACATCGGCAACGACGTGGCCCGGATCGCGGGCCTCCTGCAGCAGCAGGCGGAGGCCAGGAGCCGCTCCTGACGGATTCGCCGGTTGACGGATCGACGGATCGACGAGGGCCCGGACCGCGTTGTGCGGTGCGGGCCTTCGTCGATGAAGGTACGAGATCCTGGAGCTTCGTGCCGGCTCCCACCACCCTCAGGAAAGGGATCTCAACGATCGTGCGCCCCATACCCACCTGCGTGTTGAGCAGCAGCGCTCCGCCCTTCGCCGACGGCGGACACGACACGGACCGGTTCGTGGAGATCGGTTCGTTCACCAAGGTCCTGACCGGAACCGTGCTCGCGCGCATGACCGCCGCGGGACTGCTCGACCTGGACGATCCCGTGGAGCGCCGGCTCGACCGGGTGCCGGCGGGCACCGGAATCACCCTGCGGCACCTGGCCGAGCACACCTCGGGTCTGCCCCGGCTGCCGCCCGGCCTGTCGCGCAGAGACCCTTACGCGCCCTTCGACGAGGATGCGCTGTCGGCGCTCCTGAGCCGTCTCGACTCGCTCACCGTCAGGCCCGCCGGGCAGACGGAGGAGTACTCCAACTTCGGCTACGCCGTCCTCGGTGCGGCGCTGGTCGCCGCCGCCGGCCGGCCCTACGAAGAGCTCGTGGGGGAGCACGTGCTCGACCCGCTCGGCGTGGACGAGGTGACGGCCCGGCCGCCCGCCGACCGGCGGCTGTGCGCCACCGGGTGGTTCGGGAGGGAACGCGCGCCGTGGACGATGACCGGAGCGATCCTGCCCGCGGGAGGACTGTGGGCCACCCCCCGCGCCACGGCCGACCTGCTCACCGGCCTGCTCCTGGACCGGACGTTGGGCCCGCCCGCACTGTCCTGGCAGTCGGCCGGCCCGCTGAAGTGGCACAACGGCGCCACCCGCGACGCCTCCGTCTTCGCTGGAGCGTTCCCTGAGACGGGCCGCTGGGTGGTGGTCCACCGACTCGGCGGAAGTTCCGAGGGCACCGATGAAGCCGCGGTGGAGCACCTCAGGAGGGCCGAAGCCGCCACCTGAGGTTTGCTCGTTCACCCCGGTCCGGCCGGTCCGGCCGCTCCGGCCGGTCAGGACAGGAAGCGCTCGATGGCCTCGCGGGCGCGGGCGTTCGAGGCCGCGGCGTCGGCCAGCGCCTGGGCCAGGGCGTCGATCCACTCGTCCAGGCCCACCTGGCGCCGCGAAAGCACGATGCCGCGCACCTCCGTGCAGACCTCCCCGACCACGACGCCCTTGATCGCCGCGAACTCCTCGGCCGGCAACGCCGAGTCCCAGGCCTCGCCGACCCGGCTCCGCACCATCCGCGCGCGAGCGCCCCCGGCCGGGCCGACGTCTTCTCGGTCTCTCATCGGCTCCTGTGCCATCGACCTCTCGGCGCACCGCGCGCATCGCGTCGCGTCGTCGTTCCGGCGGCAGGGCATGACATCGGCGGAATCAGCGAAACGGTCTTCAAGAGATCTTGACCGACCGATGGCTACGCGAGTCTCCGTACCGGTCCTCCGGCCCCCGACGTCACCCGGGTGCCGCGCGTGCCCTGCTCGTACGGAGGGCCGGGCTGGCCGACGCTGGACGGGAGAATGCCGTCGAGCCGGGAGAAGCCATGAAACGTCAGATCAACCGATGCGCCGCTGCCGCGCTGGCCGTCATGCTCGGTTGGGCCGGACTGACCGGCTGCTCGTCGGACAGCCCTGCCAGCGCCCCGGCGTCCTCGGCAGCCTCCGCGGTCAGGTCGGGGGCGTCGTCCGCCGCCTCCGCCGCCAGCAGCGCGGCGGCATCCGCGGCCGCCTCCGCCCAAGCGGCCGCGTCGTCCGCGCTGGAGAACGTCAAGGGCGGCCTGGACGCGAAGGCAGACGTCACTCTCGGCCCCCTGACGACCGGATCCGACGGCCGGACGGACGTCCCGGTGAAGGTCACCAACCACGACGCAAAGTCCAGGCGCTACACCGGCCTGGTCAATTTCAAGAACCAGTCAGGCACCGTGGTCGACGTGAGTGCCCTCAACGTTCCCGAGGTCGCCGCGGGCGCCACCGCCGACGCCACCGCCCGGAGCAACCGGACCCTGACCGGTACGGTCACCGCCGAAGTCCTCAGCGCCTTGCGGTACTGACGCCACACACAACAGCCGACGCCGAAGCCGGCGAGTCCGATTGCGCCGAAGCCACGGCCCGTCAGCTCGTCAGCTCGTCATCTCGTCCTCGTCAAAGCCGAGGTCGTCCTCGATGCCCAACTCGACGGCCGCCTCCCACTTCAGCACCTTGGGGTGGTCGCCGATGGCGACGGCACGCAGGATCTCCTCGGCGCGCCGGCCACCGATCGCACCGAGTGCCTGGAGGGTCTTGAGAGAGAGGGCGTACGGAGGAGTCTCGGTCGGCAGGCGAGCCGTCAGCAGGGCATGCAGGGCGGGTACGGCATTCGGGTCCGCGTCGTCGGTGGCGACCTCGCCGAGGATCTCGACGAGGTCCTCGTAGTTGGCCGGCGCCGTGCCGTCGGCGATCACGGGGATGATGACGGCGGCGAGTCCCTCGGGGTGGGTGTCCACCGCCAGGTTGCTGAATTTCTCGAACAACCGCCAGTCCCCAGTGCGGCCGGTGTGCTCCGCCTGGTGCGACGGCCCAACCGGTCGTAAGTGTTGCTGATCGCGCTGCCGTTCAGGGTCTCGGTGAGGATCCGGCCCGCGGCGTCTCGGAGGTATGTCAGTTCCGCGTCCGGGTTGCTCGCGCGCAGCAGGCGGTTCGCGGCATCGCAGGCGAAGGACGCGGTCGCCGCGTCGGTACGGCTCTCGACCACCCGGCCCAGGGCGTCCCTGGTGTAACGCACGCTCTGGCCAGCGCCGTTGACCCGTTCGACCAACTGCCCCGCCGCGTCGTAGCGGTACTCGACCGCCCGTCCGTTGAAGTCGACCTCACGGATCAGTCGGCCGGCCGCGTCGTACGTGTACGACCACGTCGCTCCCGCCGGATTCGAGACGGCGACGAGCCGCGTCGCCCGGTCGTACGTGTAGTGAACCGTGCCGTCGGGATCGGTGCGCGAAGCCGGCAGGCCGAAGCCTGCGGTGACGGTGCTCGCGACCGTACCCGCCGGATCGCGGTACTCCGCGGGATCGCCGTCCGCGTCGTAGGTCCAGGTCTCCCGGGCACCGTCGGACGCCACCGACCACGCCGGCAGGCCCTCCACTGTCCAGCCCAGGCGGGTGAGGCCGCCCATCGGGTCGCGCGTTCCGACGACCCGGCCGAAGGTGTCCCGGTCGTAGCGCTCGGTGCTCCCGGTCGGATCGGTGAGCGCGACGGCCAGACCGGCTTCGTTCGGCTCGATGCGCGTAACGCCGCCTATGGGGTATCTCGCCCATGGCGAGATGTGCTGTACGCGGACGTATGCGCGGTCTACGCGGGCATGACGCCGTGGATCCGGGAGAGGGTGAAGACTCGCTCGTCGTCCCTCAGGTGGCACCAGGCGTCGAGATAGGGCGGGTCGAGAGCGAGGCGGCTGAGGGTGCGTACGGTGCGGCTTCCTGAGGCGGCGACGTATTCGACCGTGATGGCCGTACCGGCGTCGAGGGCATGGGCGAGCTGGCGGACATCGCTGTACGACAGCTGCTTCGCATACCCGGAGACGAGTTCTTCGGTGTCCGTGCCGTAGGGCACTCCGCTGCCGAATGGGTCGGGGGCCGGGGCGGTCGGTGGGGCGGTGAGCAGCTGGGCGGCCAGGGCGTTCAGGTCGACAGGTGCCGGGGCCTTCGCCGCGCGACTGGCCGCGCTCCGGAGGGCCGCCCTACCACCTGTTCTGCGGGGGGCCGGGATGGGAGTGGCGGCCCGCTGAGGCCGGGCTTTCTCGATGCGTACGGTTCCCTCGGCCGTCTCGGCGACGGGGGCGTAGCCCTCGGCACGGAGGGCGGTGAGGGTCGCTTCGACCGGGCTGCGGCTGAGCAGCACCGTCGGGGCGAGCTGCCGCAGGCCGAGCCTGGAGAGCTTGCGGTGGGCGGCGAGTTCGGCCAGGAGCGCGGGCTCCTCGCCGTGGATGACGCAGACGGCGGGGGCGATGCGCACGCGGCCGTGGCTGCGTGCGGTGTCGGCGATGAGGTAGGACAAGGGCTGTGGCAGGGGCCCGGCGGCGATGGCGGCCAGGTCGGCCGCGATGTCGTCGGGGATACGGCCGGCGTCCAGGGCTCGGCGGACGCTGCCGGCGCTGAACCGCCACACTGATGCCGTGCCGCTGGCCTCCCGCTCGGCGACGGAGTCCAGGAGCGAGGCAAGCCGCGCGGACGGTGTGCCGGTGACGACGGCGGTGAGGTCGGCGCCGATCCGGGCCACTGCGGTGGCCGCGGGCAGCAAACGCCGGCACTCGGCGCTCAGCCCCTCCGTATCGTCCGTCCGCAGGTGGATGCCGAGGACGGACACGACGCCGCGAGCGAGTACGCCGAGGAGCTCGGCCTCACGGATCACGGCGGCGAACGGCGTTCCGTCCTGGGGCGACGAGTCGGCGAGCGGGCGTTGCCAGGCGATCAGGGGTCCCAAATCCGCCGTGACCCTCGCGCCCTGCCCTGCCGGGAGCTGTGCGGCTGCGGCCAACAGCCCGTGGCGGGCCTGCACGCAGCCGTTGCAGGGCGGTGCTCCGGCGAGAGCGGGAAGCGCCTTGTTGTCCTCGTCGCGCGCCTGGGTGGGGGTGAGCGGCAGGTTCCGCCACGCCTGAAGCAGTACGGCGAACTGCTCCGGGGGTTCCTGTTCCGCCCAGGCGTCGTACGCCTCGGCGGGAGCCACGCGATCGCCGTTCCGGTCCAGGAGCCCGGCAGCGTACGCAGTTTCGAGAGTAAGGCGCACGACGGCGTCGTCGGCCTGGGCGGCCTTGCCGATCCGGGCCAGTTCACGCGCACCGATCCCGCCGGACTTCAGCCGGGCCGGCGCAGTCGCCGAGCAGACCGACAGGACCGAGACGGCACGGGAAGTGAACGCCGCAGCCGCGGCCGACGCCTCGCGGTCCACCTCCTGCGGGGTGACAGGCGTCAGCGGCGCGTAGGGCGGAACGGGTTCGAACGGGGCGTGCCGGCCGGGCCCCCTCAGCGCGAGCGCCACCTCGGCGGGCATACGGGCCGGACCGTAGCGGTGACGGTCCTGGATCAGGAGCCCCCGGTCCGATGCCCATCGCTCGCCCGGTTCAAGCCCTGGATCGGGAGCGCCGAACACGATGAATTGCGAGGGCTGCCCCGGCCCGGCCACCGCCTGGCGTTCGAGCAGCTTCCGCGCCGCCGCGGAGGCCTTCGCGACCACCGAGACAATCCGTTCCGGGTCGCTGTGGTGCTCCACCAGCGCGGCCAGTCGCTGCGGCCTGGTGCCCGGTGGCTTGACGCCCAGTGCCGCCAGCATGCCGCGCAGCTCCTGGGAGGTCGTGCCCGCCAGCAGTTCCTTCAGCGGAGCATCAAGCCCCAGGGGTGCGTCCCATGCCTGCCGCAGCGGTCCGGCCATGCAGAGCTGCCCCGCGCCGTCCGGCCAGACCAGAGCATGATCGGCCAACACCTCCAGCACGTCGTCCAGCTGGCGAGCGGCTTCGTCGTCCACCGCTCCCAGCAGCTCCGCCAGAGCATCGCGCGATGCGGGCACCCCCAGCGCTGCCAGCGCCTCGGCCACCTGGAAGTGCGGCAGCGCGAGTCGCGGCAGAGCCAGTGCCACCGATCCCGGGCGCTGCAGCCGGTCCGCCAACTCCCCCACCGAGCGCGGCTCCGGAGGGGAAACGGCGTCCTGCCGTGTCCCGAGCACGCGAACCAGATGAGAGCCGTCGAGGCTGCCCAGCCATGTCGCCAGCGTTGATCGGGACTTCATGCGGGGACACCTCGCCAGACCAGGGAACTTCGTGACGGGGCCGAAGCCCCCGGGGACCGGTTCAAGGATGGCGTATCACCGGGATCCTCGGTGCCGCATGAGGGCAGGTTCACCGCTGACAGGCGTTGGCGGCTTGTCGGCCACCTCCAAATTGCGCCGCGAGAGGGCCGACCGTTCACCGAAATGTCCCCATTGAGAGCTGGTAAGAGCAACCAGAAGTGCAACCAGTGCACGCCAAGAAGCCGAGCCGCGATCGCGGCTCGGCTTCTCGTTTTGCCTGTTCAGGCAAGTGCGGAGGATACGAGATTCGAACTCGTGAGGGGTTGCCCCCAACACGCTTTCCAAGCGTGCGCCCTAGGCCACTAGGCGAATCCTCCGCGACGAACACTACAAGACGCGGAGGGGTGCTCGCGAACTCGTAAGTGGGTGATCCGATCGGGTACGCTGTGCGCAGCCCCTCACGTGGCGCTATCTCGCTGAACTCCCCCAGGGCCGGAAGGCAGCAAGGGTAGGTGGGCTCTGGCGGGTGCGTGGGGGGTCTTTGCGTTCCCGGGGGCGGTCGGGGGAGGTCCGGGGGACGTCGGATGTCGGTGGGCCCCGATATCGTCGTAGGCGTGTCCCTCGCTCTGTACCGCCGCTATCGTCCCGAGTCCTTCGCCGAGGTCATCGGGCAGGAGCACGTAACCGACCCGTTGCAGCAGGCGCTGCGCAACAACCGGGTCAATCACGCGTACCTGTTCAGTGGGCCCCGAGGCTGCGGGAAGACGACGAGCGCGCGCATCCTGGCGCGGTGTCTGAACTGTGTTCAGGGGCCGACGCCGACGCCGTGCGGGGAGTGCCAGTCGTGCCAGGACCTGGCGCGGAACGGGCCGGGGTCCATCGATGTGATCGAGATCGACGCGGCGTCGCACGGTGGTGTGGACGATGCGCGTGATCTTCGGGAGAAGGCGTTCTTCGGGCCGGCGGGCAGCCGGTACAAGATCTACATCATCGACGAGGCGCACATGGTCACCCCGCAGGGCTTCAACGCCCTGCTGAAGGTGGTCGAGGAGCCCCCGGAGCATCTCAAGTTCATCTTCGCGACCACCGAGCCCGAGAAGGTCATCGGCACGATCCGGTCGCGTACCCACCACTACCCCTTCCGCCTGGTGCCACCGGGCACGCTGCGCGACTACCTCGCGGAGGTCTGCGCCCGGGAGGACATCCCGGTCGAGGACGGCGTGTATCCGCTGGTGGTGCGGTCCGGCGCGGGTTCGGTGCGGGACTCGATGTCGGTGATGGACCAACTGCTGGCGGGTGCCGGTGCCGACGGTGTGACGTACGCCATGGCGACGGCGCTGCTCGGTTATACGGACGCGGCGCTGCTCGACGAGGTGGTGGACGCGTTCGCCTCGGGTGACGGGGCGGCGGTCTTCGAGATGGTCGACCGCGTCATCGAGGGCGGGCACGATCCGCGGCGCTTCGTGGCGGACCTGCTGGAGCGGCTGCGCGACCTCGTGATCATCGCGGCGGTTCCTGACGCGGTGGACAAGGGGCTGATCGACGCCCCGAGCGATGTCATCGAGCGGATGCGGGCCCAGACGTCGGTCTTCGGCGCCGCCGAGCTGAGCCGTGCGGCGGATCTGGTCAACACCGGTCTGACCGAGATGCGCGGCGCCACGTCGCCGCGGCTCCAGCTGGAGCTGATCTGCGCCCGGGTGCTGCTGCCCGCGGCGTACGACGACGAGCGCTCCGTACAGGCCCGGCTGGACAAGCTGGAGCGGCGGGGCTTCGCCCCTGGTGCCCCGCAGGTGCCGGACTTCGCCTATCAGCCCGCGCACGCCGACCACAGCCCCGGCGGCCCAGGAGGTCCTGGCGGCCCCGGCGGCGCGGCCTCGGTCCGTGCGGCCGTGGGCGGCGGACGCCCGGCTCCGGCCGCGCAGCAGGCCCCCGCCCCGACCC